>JBOICL010000198.1:0-20704 GCA_050740055.1 Stenotrophobium sp. | reverse complement strand
CGCGTAAACGCTTTGCGCAAGCCATCAGCCGGAACGGCGCGCAGATGGCCGCAGCCACCGACACCAGCGCGCGATCGCCCTCCTCCGCCATGTATTTCAAAAGCACGTTCGCGCCCAGCGACCAGCCAGTCGCGGCAATCGGCGTCTGACGCTCGCGCTTGCGCAGCAGCTTCACCACATGGCGCAGATCGGCGGTGTCGCCGTGAAAGTAAAGTTCCCTGGTGCGGTTCGGCTCTGGCCCGCCGCCGCGCAGTTGCAGCATGGCGGTGCGCCAGCCCTGCACGATGAGTTGGCGCGAAAGCCCGCGCAAATATTTGGACTCAAAACCGCCAGTGAGCCCATGCACTAGCACCGCGATCGGGCCGTCGCTGTTGTCCTCGCCACTCCAGCCAAGATCGACGAAATCGCCGTCGGGCAGCTCGATGCGCTCGCGCCGGATGTCGAGCGCCGGCGTGGGCCGCATCAGCGCCGGCCACAGGGTCTGCAGGTGCCCGTTGCGCAGCAGGGGATGCGCGACAAATTCGCTGGTAACGATCTGCCCGTGCGGCGTGGCGGTTGTAGGTCGAAGCATGTCAGTTCCTATGTCTGTTGCTCGCTTTTTCCTGATACGGACCCTTCCGGGGCAAGGATGCTACGCAATCATTTCAATATCGATTTCGCGCCGGGTCAACCCGCCCGGCGCAGCCGGCCTGGCTCAGCCTGCGCTACCCGCCCTTTTGCGCAGCGGCTTCAGCGCCACCGGCGGCAGCGCGGACTCGGCCCCGGCCTTGCACAACCATTCCCTGAATGCGCGTACTACCGGCCGATCGGCCTTGGAATGCGGCGCCACCAGGTAACAGGAGCGCAGATACTGCACCGCGGTATCGGCTGCACATGCGAGTTGACCATTGTTCACACTCGCAGCGACCAGCGACCAGCGCGCCAGCGCCAAGCCCTGCCCGCGCTCCGCTGCCACGATGATAGCGGCGGAATCGTCTAGCTTCGGCCCTGGCGGCACGGTCTCGCTGCGTCCGAAACGCAGCTTGACCCAGTCCTGCCATGACTCGAACTCGTCGCCATGCAGCAGCGGGAACTTCGCCAGGTCGTGAGCCTGCCGGATAGGGCCATGTTTGCGCAAAAGTTCCGGATGACAGACCGGCAGCAGCCAGTCATCGAACAGCTTGGTGGCGCGCAGCCCCGGCCAGCGGCCGACACCATAGCGAATGCCCGCATCGAAATCGGAGCTCTCGAAATTGACCAGTTCGGTCGACGCGCTCAGGCGCAGGTCGATGTCCGGATGACTGTGCTGGAATTCGGGCAACCGCGGCAGCAGCCAGCGCTGCAGGAAAGATGCCAGCATGGTGATATTGAGACGCGGCGCATCGGCGCCGCGCCGGGCTTCCTCCAGCGTACGCCGCAGTTCCGCGAACGCGCGCCGCACCCCCGGCAACAGCCGCGCGCCCTCGGCGGTCAGACGCGTCAGGCTGGCGGAACGATCGAACAAGGGATAACCGAACTGCGATTCCAGCGCGCGCACCTGCTGGCTGACGGCCGCCGGCGTCACGTGCAGGGCGCGCGCGGCGCCGGCAAAACTCTGCTGCGCGGCAACCGCCTCGAAAACCTGCAATGCAGTCAGCGGCAAGCGTGACATGGCGTCTCCATGGTTAAGATTTTCTTAACGTGAAATCACGAAATATCGTTTGCCGTTCAGCAGGGAGTATCCAACAATATCCGCGCATGCAAGACCACTGGAGAACACCGATGACACAATTTATTCTACATGATGAGCAGACCGCAACTGCGTCCAGGCCGTACGATTGGCTGACCCTGGGATCCCGCGCCGCCGCGCTGAGCATCACGCTGGCGCTGCATGCGGGCTTCGCCTACGGCCTGACGTTGGACACCCTGCATGCCCGCGCAGAAGGCATGGCAGCGCACGTACAGCGGCTCGCCAGCCTGCAGAAGTCTGCACACTGCAGGATTCATGGCGTCTGAACTCGATGTGCGGCGCAGGCAACGGCCACTTGCGCCGCCTTCAATGTATCGCCTCGGTGTTGGCCTTGCCCGCCGCGACCATCGGCAGCACATGCTCATGCGCCGCAACCGGCACCCGGATCAGGATAGGGCCGGGCGCGGCAAAGGCTTCTTGCAGCGCAAGCCGCGCATCCGACGCGGCACCCAGATCAAGCGCGCGCACGCCGAACGCCCGCGCCACCGCACACAGGTCGGCGGGACGATGGAACAGCGAGGCGATATGACGGTTGCCATGGAACAGCGTTTGCTGCTGGCGCACCATGCCCAGCGCGGCGTTGTCCAGCACCACCAGCTTTACGTTCAGGTCCAGTTCGGCCAGCGTCGCCAGTTCCTGAACATTCATCAGCAGGCTGCCGTCGCCGCTGAAGCACACTACCGGCGTATCGGGCAGCGCCAGCGCCGCGCCGATGGCGGCGGGCAGGCCGAAGCCCATCGTGCCCAGCCCGCCGGAGGTGAGCCAGCGATCCGCGCGCTGAAAGGGATAACTCTGCGCCACCCACATCTGGTGCTGGCCCACGTCGGTGGTCACCGCAGCGTCCGGCCCCGCCAGTTCCGCCACCGCGCGCACGATGCCATAGGGCGTGCGCGGATCGTGCAGGCCCGGTGTGCGCAGCGGCAGTTGCTGACGCAACGACGCGACGTGCAGTAGCCAGCCGCTGCGCAGCCGCGGCTTCACCTGCAGCATCAGCGCGCGCAGAGCCGCGCGCGCATCGGCCTCGATGGCGATGTCCGGCGTCTTGATCTTGCCGAACTCGCGGCTGTCGGCATCGATGTGGATGATTTTTGCGTTGGGACAAAAGCGATCGGCGCTGCCGGTAGCGCGATCATCGAAGCGCGCGCCGACCGCGATCAGCAGATCGCATTCGTCCAGCACCTGATTGGTGTAACGCGCGCCATGCATACCCAGCATGCCGAGCGACAGCGGGTGACCCGCGGGCAGCACGCCCAGCGCCATCAGCGTGGTCGTGGCGGGCAGGGACGCGCGTTCCGCCAGCATGATGGCTTCATTCTGCGCGCCTGATTTCACCACGCCGCCACCCAGATACAGCACCGGCCTGCGCGCCGCATCGATGAGCGCAACCGCATTGCGGATCGATTCCGCATCGGGCGGCGAAATCGCGTATCCACGGCCCGGCTGCGGCCATGCTTCGAAGCTCACGCGCTCCTGTTGCACGTCCTTGGGCACATCGATCAGCACCGGGCCGGGGCGCCCGCCTTCGGCGATGCGGAAGGCTTCCGGCACCACGTCCAGCAGTTCCGCCGCCGACTGCACCAGGAAATTCGCCTTGGTGAGGGTCTCGGTGATGTAGCCGGTCTTCACCTCCTGGAAGGCGTCGGTGCCGATAAGGTGGCGCGGCACCTGGCCGCTGATGCACACCAGCGGAACCGAATCGAGCTTGGCATCGGCCAGCGCGGTCACGACATTGGTCACGCCGGGCCCGGAAGTAGCCAGGCACACGCCGGCCCTGCCGCTGACGCGGGCCATGCCCTGCGCGATGAAGCCCGCGCCCTGCTCGTGCCGCGCGAGGATGTGTCGAATCTGCGTGCTCGCGCCCAGCGCCTCGTAGAGCGGCAGCAGCGCGCCGCCGGGGATGCCGGCCACGAGCCGGACGCTCTGGCGTTCCAGCAAATGCACGAGGAGTTCTGCGCCTGTGTGGTTCATGGTTGGTTCCTAGTCGAAAGAACCCCGTGGATGAAACCGGCGCGGAAAAACGAAACCCCCGCCGGTTCGCACCGGCGGGGGCTGTTTTATGGCAGCACGTCCCCTACGGCGCGTCGCGAACGACGACCTTTACGAGGACAAGGACAAACTGCTGCATGCGTGTCATGAATAAGCTGCGTGTATGGATTGCAGGGTGCGCAGTATAGCGATGCGTCCTGATTATTTCATCAGGCCCTCGGCCTTGAGCGCTTTCTGCACACCGGGACGCGCGGACACACGGCCCATGTAATCCTTCAGCACCGGCCACGGCGCGAGGTCCATCTTCACGAACTGCGCCCAGTTGAGGATCACGAACAGATAGGCGTCGGCGGCGGTGAAGGTGTCGCCCATCAGGAATTTTTTGCCCGCCAGCGCCTTGACCAGATAGGTGCAGCGGTCGCCGACCTGCTTGATCGCCGCCTCGCGCTGCTCCGGCTTGATCGTCGGGTTGTACATCGAAGCCATCGGCTTGTGCACCTCGGTGGAGATGAAATTCAGCCATTCCTGCAAGCGGTAACGCTCGACCGTACCGTTGGCCGGCGCCAGCTTGCTGGCCGGCTTCTGGTCGGCGAGATACTGCACGATGGCCGGGCCTTCGGTGAGCACTGTGCCATCGGCCAGCGCCAGCGCCGGTACGTAGCCCTTGGGATTGACCGTGTAGTAATCCTGTCCACCCGCGGTCTTGTGCGTCTTTAGATCGACATTTTACAGTTGAAGATCCAGGCCAGCCTCACAGGCGACAATGTGCGGCGAGAGTGAGCAGGCGGCGGGCGAATAATAAAGTTTCATGTGTCAGTACTCCTTGGGTGGAAGATTTGGACCAGACGATACGGCAACGACCCGATGACTGTTGACCCGTATTGACCGCGGTTTATTCCGAAGGTTGCCTCAAACAACCAGCCGCGCGACCAAGAACGCGGCCGCCGCGGCGATGCCGCCCACTAACGCGGTCTGCGCACCGGCACGCAGCGGTGGCATGCCGGTGAATTTTCCCTTCAGCGCGCCCAAGGTGAACAGGATCGCCAGTGTCGCTGCAGCGGACACCCACAGCGCCTCGATCAACCGGGGCATCAGCATGTAGGGCAGCAGCGGCACCAGTCCGCCGGCGAAATAGGAACCGCCGATGCTCAGCGCCGATATCCGTGCGCGGTTCTGCTTGGGCTTTTCCAGCCCCAGCTCGAAACGCATCATGAAATCCACCCAGCGGTCCGGGTCGCGGGTCAGGGCGTCCACGGTTTTTTCCAGCACCTCGCCGTGCAGACCGTAGGTTTCGAGAATTTCCGAAACTTCGCGGCGCTCGTGGTCGGGAATGTCGCGCACCTCGGTGCGCTCGCGGTCGAGTTCGGAATGGTAGTGATCGGATTCCGAACGCGCGGCGAGATAGCCGCCCAGGCCCATGGCGATGGAGCCCGCCGCGATCTCGGCCAGGCCGGCGGTGACGACGATGCCGGACGAGGCCACCGCCCCGGCCAGGCCCGCCGCGAGCGCGAATGGCACGGTGAGGCCGTCGGCCGCGCCGATGACGAGGTCGCGCACCAGTTCCGACTGGCCGAAATGGTGTTCGTGATGGGCAGGTCGCACGATGCTCGGTTCCTGTCGCGGGTTTGCGGGTTAGCCGGGTTGCGGATTATGTCAGCGAATGGCGGCGGTTTCCCGCCGCACCGCACACGGGCTACCATCCGCGCCATCATGACTATCCCCGCAACCGAACCCCTCCCGCCGCGCGGCGAGATCGCCGCGCTCATCGCCGCCATTGTCGCGCTGCTGGCGATCCTGCAACTGCACCTGCTCAGCGCCCTGCTCGCCTGCCTGCTGGTGTACGAACTGGTGCACATGCTCGCCTCGCTGCTGGGCCTGGGCCGGCTCAACGCGACGCGCGCGAAAATCATCGCGGTGGCGCTGCTCGCCACCTTCGTCGTGGGCCTGCTGATGCTGCTTGGCATCGGCACTGCCAGCCTGTTCCGGCATGGCGGGGACAGCCTGCCCGCGCTGCTGCAGAAGCTCGCGGAAATCCTCGAAAACTCGCGCGGCCAGATGCCGTCCTGGCTTAGCGATTACGTGCCGTCGGATGCGGACGAACTGCGTCAGACCATCGCCGAATGGCTGCGAGCGCATTCCAGCGCCCTGCCCGGCGCGGGCCGCATCCTCGGCACTATCGCCGCGCACATCCTCATCGGCATGGTCATCGGCGCGATGCTGGCGCTGCACCAGGCGGCGCCGCTGTCCGCGCACCGCCCGCTGGCGCGCGCGATCGTCTCGCGTGCGCGGCGCATGAGCCTGTCGTTCCGCCGTGTGGTGTTCGCGCAGGCCTGGATCGCGGGCATCAATACCGCGTTCACCGCGCTCTACCTGGTCGTGGCACTACCGCTGCTGGGCATCCATCTGCCGCTGGTCAAGACCATGATTGCGCTGACCTTCGTCGCTGGCCTCATACCCATCATCGGTAACCTGATTTCCAACGCCGTGATCGTGCTGGTCAGCCTGAGCTTCTCGCTGCCAATGGCACTGGGTTCGCTGATCTTCCTCATCGCGATCCACAAGCTCGAATACTTCCTCAACGCGCGCATCATCGGTTCGCACATCCGCGCGCGCGCCTGGGAACTGCTCAGCGCGATGCTGCTGATGGAAGCCGCATTCGGCATCCCCGGCCTGATCTCGGCACCGATCTACTACGCTTATCTGAAGGACGAATTGACCGAGCTGCAACTGGTCTAGCGGTCTTCATCCGAACGGTCGCTGAGGCTGAACACCGGCAGCGACAGGCCCCAGACGATGGCCGCGAGGCGCAGCGCGGCAATTACTGCCATGCCGGCCAGCGCGGCAGTGCCGCGATCCAGCCCCAGATCATCCATGAGCACGAACACGGACGCGCCAGCGATGCTGGCGGTGGCGTAGATGCTGCCCTTGCGCAGGATCATCGGGATCTCCGCGCAGAGCACGTCGCGCAGCACGCCGCCGAACACGCCGGTGACGGTGCCCATGACCACGACGATGACACCGTCCACGTTCAACTGCTGTGCGATACGTGCGCCCGATATGGTGAACAGCGCGAGGCCGAAGGCGTCCGCAACTAGCAGCAGCCGCTCCGGCGGGCGGAACCAGCGCACGTAAACCAGCGTCAGCATCGCCATGACGATGATCACGATGAGGAAGCTGGGGCTCGCCACCCAGAACACCGGATGGCGGTCCAGCAGAAGGTCGCGCAGCGTGCCGCCGCCGATGGCGGTGACGATGGCGATGACCACCACGCCGATCAGGTCGAGGCTCTTGCGGCCGGCAGTGAGCGCGCCGGAAACAGCGAACACCGCGACGCCCACAAGATCGAGGACGTGCGCGGGAATCATGCGACCGCGCAGCCGCGGCCGTGACTCATGCGCGGCCGCCGCGGCATGGGGACGCCCGCTGGTTCAGGGCGACTATGCCTTGGCGCTGAACGCGCGGCACCAGCCGTTGGCGTTCACGTCCTTGCCGGGGAAGGCGGCGCAGGGCGCATAGCCGCCGCTCTCCTGCGCGGCCTGGAACAGCGAGCACTTGGCGCAGTGCTCGCCCTTCTTGTAGGTCGGCTCCTTGGCCGCGACGATCTTCGCCGCGTTGTCGGTATAGCCCAGCGCCATCGCGGAAGGATCGGACACGCTCAGATGCGGTAGGCCGGCGGCGGCCGCAAAAGCCTGCGGCATGCGCACCAGCGGCAGCGCGGCGGCACCGATGGCGAGGGTCTGGAGAAATTTGCGGCGGCTGCTGGAAGTTTCAGACATGGGGATACACCTCGGGAACAAATGGCGTTGTCGATCATAACGCCGCAAACCCCTGCGCGCAGGGTCTGAATACGCTGGAGTTCAACATCGGACTGTTTGCCCCGCTTCATGGTGAGCGCCGTGGACCTGCATTCTTGTCGCTTCGCCGGAAACAGCCACCCGCTCTGACGTAATCTCGTAGTGCTTTAGAGATTATTTATTATTTAAATTAATTATTATTCAATATAAATAAACAAACCCGCTGCACCTTGCGGCGACAGCGGGTGGCGTTAAGACGGCACAGCGCGGCGCTACTGATGCGCTTCCACTTCCAGCGTCAGCTTCACCTCGTCGCTCACCATCGGCACATAGGCGCCGACGCCGAACTCCGAGCGCTTGATTGTCGTCGAGGCGTCTACGCCGCAGGTCGGCGCCTTGGTCATCGGATTCGGGTGGCAGGCGAAATTGCTCACGTCCAGCGTCACCGGCTTGGTCACGCCGTGGATGCTGAGGTCGCCGCTCACCGCCACCAGCTTGTCGCCGTCGAACTTGAAGTCATGCGACTTAAAGGTGATGGCCGGATACTTCGCCGCGTCGAAGAAATCCCCTTCCTTGAGATGCGTGTCCAGCGCCGGCACGCCGGTGCTGATGGAATTTACGTCTATGCTCACGTCGGCCGTGCCGCTGTGCTTGGCCATGTCCAGCGTGATGGTGCCAGTGGTCTTGTCGAAGCGGCCTTCGGGATGCGAGTAGCCGATGTGGTGGTACTGGAATTTCTGGAAGCTGTGGTTGGGATCGATGGTGTAGGTGTCGGCGGCGAAGGCCGGAATGACCACGAGGGCCGTGGCGGCGAACAGCAGACTGCTGACGACTGTTTTCATTGCATGCTCCTTGAGAAATGGCGGGAGTAACGGATGACTCACTTGCGCGCGGCGGGGCCGAGCAGAAGATGGAACTTCACCGGCACGGCGTTGGCGACGACATCAAACGCGCTCCAGTCGCCCTCGCCGACCTTGTAATCGCCGCGCTGGATCTGGAACGCGCCGCTGACCTCGGCGCTGCCGTCCGGCTTTTCGCGCAGCTCGAAAGGCACCTGCACCTCATGCGCGATGCCCTTGATGCTGAGCGTGCCGCTGGCCTGGTAGCGGCCGCCGCCGAGCTCGCTGATGGCTGTGCTGATGAAGCGCGCCTGCGGATGCGTGGCGGCGGAGAGCCAGGTGGGCTTGACCAGTTCGGTGTTGGCATCATCGCCGCCAGCGTCGACGCTGGACACGTCCACCTGCAGGTCCACGCTGGCCTGTGCTGGCTGCGCGGCATCCAGCACGATATGGCCGCTGAAGCGCTGAAAGCCGCCCTGCACCGCCACGCCCATCTGCGTGAAGCTGAAATTGATGCTGCTGCCCTTGAGCAGCGGGCGTTCGGCCGCCGCCTGCGCGGCCAACGGCATGAGCAAAACAGCCAGCGTCAGAATCAGCCCGCGCATCAGGATTTCCTCCGCAGCGGTTTGAGGCCCGGCACCATGCGCGCCAGCACGTCATCGCGATCCACGAAATGATGCTTGAGCGAGGCCAGCACGTGCAGGCCGATGAAACCGAGAATGATCCAGGCCAGAGTGCCATGCACTTCAGACAACGCCTCCCCCAGCGGCTTGTTCTTGGCCAGCAGGTTGGGCAGTGGCCAACGCCCGAAATACACCGTGGTCACGCCCTCGGCCGAACTCATCAGCCAGCCAATTACCGGCTGCACGATCATGAACAGGTACAGCAGCCGGTGCATGGCCTCGGCGCTGCGGCGATGCCAGGCGGGCATCGCCGGCAGGGGCGGCGGCGGGTTGAACAGCCGCCAGCCCAGGCGCAGCCACACCAGCAGGAAAATCGTCACGCCGGTCCATTTGTGGAAGTTGATGAGCTTGAGCTTCAGCGGGCTCAGTTGCATGTCGCCAAAAGTCCAGGCCAGGCCGAAGGCGCAGGCCATGAGCAGGAACATCAGCCAGTGCAGGGTCTTGGCGGTGGCGCCGTAGGAATTCATGGGTCACTCATAAGAGATGGAGGATGCTAGCCGCCGGAAGGCGCGGGCTCAAGCGCAAAATCCTGACAGGAACGGTTCACAAAACTAATGGTTCGCAGCGCCGAAACGGCATAATGCAGCCTCGTCCGCACTTGGAACACCGCGATGCAGACCCTGCGCGAAGATCAAGTCTCGAAAAAACCGCCCTCGCCCCTGCTGCTCCTGCTGGAAGGCCGCGTAGCCGCGGAATTCGGCGGCCTGCTGGTCAGCCTGCCGCTGTTGCGCAGGCTGCCGCACGGTGACGGCCACGGCGTGATGGTGATTCCCGGCTTTGGCGCCGACGACGGCTCCACCGCGCCGCTGCGCCGCGTGCTGCGGTCTCTAGGCTACGACGCCCACGGCTGGGGTCAGGGCCGCAATCTCGGCATGCGCTCCGGCATGAAGGATGCGCTGGCCACGCGCCTGCGCGAACTGCATGAACGCCACGGCGGCAAGGTCAGCCTGATCGGCTGGAGCCTGGGCGGCGTGTTCGTGCGCGAAATGGCGCGTGCGCAGCCCGAACTGGTGCGCCGCGTATTCACGCTCGGCAGCCCGATCAACGGCCATCCGGACGCCAACAACATGACGCCGCTGTTCCGCTGGGTGAACCGCGGCAAACCGATGAAACTGGACTGGGACGGCTTCCAGCGCCGCCGCGTGCCGCCGCCGGTGCCCTGCGTGGCGATCCACAGCCGCACGGACGGCATCGTGGATTGGCACTGCTCGCTGGAGGAGCCCGCCGCCAACACCGAAAACGTCGAGGTGTTCAGCAGCCATTTAGGACTGGCCGTGAATCCGCTGGTGCTGCGCGCCATCGCCACGCGGCTGTGCCTGCCATGAAGTTCAGTGTGAGGCCACTGCTCGCCGTCATTCTGGTCATCGCCGCCGCTGCGCTTGCGGGCTGCATCACCATCGGCAACGCGAACAAGCCGATCGCGACCATCATTGTGCCGGCCACGCAAGCCGCGCCGGAACATCCACTCGTGGTCGTGCTTCCAGGATTCGGCGCCGACGCGCAGGACCTGCATGACCACAAGCTCGCCGATGCCGTGCACAAGACCTGGCCGCAGGCCGACGTGCTGCTCACCAGCGCGACCTTCGCCTATTACTCACAGCGCAATATCGTGAGCCGCCTCGACGAGGACGTGATCGCGCCCGCGCGCCGCAATGGCTACCGGCACATCTGGCTGGCGGGCGCCTCGGTGGGCGGCATGGGTGTGCTGTTCTACGAATACGCGCATCCGGGCGAGATGACCGGCTTCATCCTGCTGGCGCCGTGGCTGGGCTCGGCCGATTTGCAGGACAAGATCCGAGCAGACGGCGGTGTGCGGCAATGGAATCCGGGGCCGTTACCGGCGACCGTGAACAATGACAACTACCAGCAGGAAATGTGGCGGGTGGTGAAGAACTGGAGTGCCGACCCGGCGGCGGCGCAGCGCGTGTGGATGGTCTGCGGCAGCGACGACCGCATGCTCAAGGGCGATCAGTTGCTGGCCACCGCGATTCCGGCTTCCCACTTCCTGCAAATCCCCGGCAGCCACAACTGGGAAACCTTCCTCAGGGCCGCCGCTCTGATCGGGACCGAAATCAACCGCCCTGCGCAGACCGGGACGATCAGCGCCCGGTAATCAGCCACGCGATCAGAGAGCGGCAACCCCCGGCCCCTTCGAGCACCCTCATTCGTCGCGCATTTCGAAATTGCGATCGACGCGCAGCGCCGCCAAAGTGCCGATGCCGCCGGAAAGCAGGTACAGGCCGACGTAGCCAATGCCAAAGTGCGTTGCAAGCTCAAGCGCGACCAGCGGTGCGAAGGCGGCGCCGATGAGCCAGCCCATATCCGAGGTGACCACCGCGCCGCTATAGCGGAAAGCACTGGGAAATCTGGAATTGATGGCGCCTGCCGCCTGTGCATAGGAAAAACCGAGCAGCGCGAACCCCAGCAGGATGAAGAGATAACCGCCTGTCGTGCTGCCTGACAGGAGCACGGCCGTCCAGCCGCTGTAGACTGCGATCAGCACGGCGGCAATCCCCAGCGTATTGCGGCGGCCGATACGATCGGCCACGACCCCGGACAAGATCATGCAGGGTATGGCAATCACTGCCCCGAGGATCTGGACCATCAGGAAGTGGCCGGCGGACTGGTGGGTATACAACACGGCCCAGCCGAGGGCGAACACCGTGACCAGATGGAACAGCGCATAGCTCGCCAGCGAGGCAAATGCACCCGTGTAGATGTTGCGCCGCTGGGTCCGCAACAGATCTCCGACAGGAGAAGGCTCCAGCTCGCGGGTCTTCAGGAGGCGTACATACTCGGGCGTCACGACCAGCCGCAGGCGTGCAAACAAGGCCACCACGTTGATCGCAAAGGCGACATAGAACGGATAGCGCCAGCCCCAGTCCATGAAATCGGCGACAGACAGGTTCATGTCCAGGTACGCATATAGCGCGGCCGCGATCATGAAGCCGATGGGGGCGCTGATCTGCGACATCATCGCGTACCAGCCGCGGCGTTCCTTTGGCGCGCTCAGTGCCAGCAGCGACGGCAGTCCGTCCCAGCTCCCGCCGACGGCCAGACCCTGACCGATACGCAGCAGCGCAAGCATCACGACAGCCGTCATGCCCAGCGAGTCGTAGCTGGGCAGAAATGCGATACCGGCAGTCGTGGTTCCAAGCGCGAATAGCGCCGCCGTCAATTTTGCGCCGCGGCCGTAATGATCGTGAATCAGGCGAAACAGCAGTGAACCGAAAGGCCGCGCGACGAATCCCAGCGAAAAGAGCGTGAATGAATAAATCATCCCCTGCAGCAGCGGGACGAACGGAAAGAACACCGAGGGGAAGATCAGCACCGAGGCGATGCCGAACACGAAAAAGTCAAAGTGTTCCGAAGTGCGGCCTATGATGACGCCGACCGCGATATCGCTGGGCGCAACCTGGCTGTGATCAACGCGAATGATGCGTGTGCGGCCGTCGTGGGCGTCTGGCGAAGGGCCTGCAGGCGTGGGGGAAACGGTAGACATGTCATCCTCGACGGGGGCGTTGCTTGGCTAGCGACAATGGAGGCATTGGACATCAGCGCCGGATAGGGCATCCTGACGTCCCCGCTCCGCCATTTTGCAGGGCAATTATGCCAGAGGTCACAGGGATACAAGCGGTAAAATTCGGAGGGAACCCTCCCGCCGCCGCACCGGGAGACTTATACTATGATCCCGCACATTCCACCTGAACAATAACGCCATGTCGGCCAAAATCATACGGGGCCTGCTGTTCCTGCCACTGGCGGCACTCCTCAGCAGTTGCAGCATGGTGGTTCTGAATCCGTCCGGCGACATTGCCCTGCAGCAGCGCGATCTCCTTATTGCCGCGACGGTGCTGATGCTGCTCATCATCGTGCCGGTAATGATCGCCACTGCGGTGATCGCCTACCGCTACCGCGAGTCGAACAAGCAGGCCGCCTATGCCCCGGAATGGGAGCACTCGACGAAGATCGAACTGCTGATCTGGGCGGCACCGCTGGTCATCGTCGTCGCGCTCGGCGCCATGACCTGGATCGGCACCCACACGCTGGATCCCTACCGCGGAATCGAACGCGTCAGCGCCACACAGCCGCTGCCCCTGTCCGCGGTGCCACCGCTAAATGTGGAAGTGGTGTCGCTGGACTGGAAATGGCTGTTCTTCTATCCGGACTATGGCATCGCTACCGTGAACCAGTTGGCGGCGCCGGTAAATGTACCGATCCACTTCAAGATCACGTCATCGGATGTCATGAATGCGTTCTATATCCCCACATTGGCGGGCATGATCATGACCATGCCAGGCATGCAGACACAAATGTCCGCCATCATCAACAAGCCCGGCGATTACCAGGGCATTTCCGCTAACTACAGCGGCGAGGGCTTTTCAGGCATGGAATTCCGCTTTCTCGGCAAGAGCGATGCGGACTTCGAGCGCTGGGTGCAGACCATCAAGTCCGGCGGCGGTCACCTGGGACGCACGGAATACCAGGCGCTGGCACGGCCCAGTGCCAACGACCCGGTGCGCTACTACGCACACGCCGATCCCGATCTTTATAGCGCCATCCTCAACCGCTGCGTGGATAACGGCGAGATGTGTCTGAACAAGATGATGGCGATTGACGCCGCGGGTGGCATTCCTCCGGAGAAATAGGCGACGCCGCAGTTGTCGAGTCGCGGCAAATCCATGACCTGACATCGAAACAAGCTGCTGATGAGCCGATTCAACTTTCGAGACCCAAACCAATGCAAGACCGTTCCGAACTCCTGAATTTCCTCTTCGGCCGTTTAAGCCTCGACGCCATTCCGTACCATGTGCCGATCCTGGTCTGGACTTTTGTCGCCGTCGCGGTCGGCGGCTTTGTGCTGCTGGCAACCATTACCTACATGGGCAAGTGGGGTTATCTGTGGCGCGAATGGTTCACAAGCATCGACCACAAGAAGATCGGCATCATGTACATGGTGCTCGCCACCGTCATGCTGCTGCGCGGCTTCTCGGACGCCATCATGATGCGCATCCAGCAGGCCATCGCTTTTGGTGGCTCCGCGGGCTACCTGCCGCCGGAGCACTACGACCAGATCTTTACCGCGCACGGCGTCATCATGATCCTGTTCGTGGACATGCCGTTCATCGTCGGCTTGTTCAATGTGGTGCTGCCGCTACAGATCGGTGCGCGCGACGTGGCGTTTCCGTTCCTCAATAATTTCAGTTTCTGGATGACCGTTGCGGGCGCGCTGCTGATCATGACGTCGCTGTTCGTCGGCGAGTTTGCCAGGACTGGCTGGCTCGCTTATCCGCCGCTCTCGGAGTTGAAATACAGTCCGGATGTGGGGGTGGACTATTACATGTGGGCACTGCAGATCGCCGGCATCGGCACCCTGCTGTCCGGCGTCAATTTCCTCGTCACCATCGTCAAGATGCGTGCGCCGGGCATGACCCTGATGAAAATGCCGGTGTTCACCTGGACCGCGCTGTGCACCAACATCCTGATCGTTGCCGCGTTTCCGGTGCTGACCGCCACGCTGGCGCTGCTGGGGCTTGACCGTTACCTCGGCACGCATTTCTTCACCAATGATCTGGGCGGCAACATGATGATGTACGTCAACCTGATCTGGATCTGGGGCCATCCGGAGGTGTACATCCTGATCCTGCCGGCGTTCGGCGTGTTCTCGGAAGTCGTCCCCACTTTCTGCAGAAAACCGCTGTTCGGCTACGCCTCGATGGTCTATGCGACCCTGGCCATCGCCATCCTCTCCTATCTGGTGTGGCTGCATCACTTCTTCACCATGGGCGCGGGAGCCAGCGTCAATTCCTTCTTCGCCATCACCACCATGATCATCTCCATCCCCACGGGGGTGAAGCTGTTCAACTGGCTGTTCACCATGTATCGCGGGCGTGTCAGCTTCAGCGTGCCGATGCTGTGGACCCTGGGCTTCATGTTCACCTTCAGCATTGGCGGCATGACCGGCGTGCTGCTCGCCGTGCCTCCGGCGGATTTCGTGCTGCACAACAGCTTGTTCCTCATCGCGCACTTCCATAACGTGATCATCGGCGGCGTCCTGTTCGGCATGTTCGCCGGCATCAATTACTGGTTCCCGAAAGCCGTCGGATTCCGTCTGGAGGAGTTCTGGGGCAAGGTCTCGTTCTGGTTCTGGCAGATCGGCTTCTGGGTCGCCTTCGCTCCGCTGTATGTCCTCGGCCTGATGGGCATCACGCGCCGCCTCAGCCACTTCAACGATCCGAGCCTGCAAATCTGGTTTCAGATCGCACTGTTTGGCGCGGTGCTGATCCTGTTCGGCATCCTGGCATTCCTGATGCAGCTCTATGTCAGCATCCGCGATCGTGAAAGATTGCGCGATGTCACCGGCGACCCCTGGGGCGCCCGCACCCTGGAGTGGTCCACGTCGTCCCCGGCGCCGCCCTACAACTTCGCGTTTACACCGATTGTTCACGAGCGCGACGCCTGGATGGACATGAAGCAGCGCGGTTATCGCCGCCCGCAGGAAGGCTTCAACCAGATCCACATGCCCAAGAACACCGCCACCGGCATCGTGCTCTCGGTGTTCAGCATGGCCTGCGGTTTCGGACTGATCTGGCACATCTGGTGGCTGGCAGCCGCATCGTTCATCGGCATTGTCGCCACCGCGATCGGACACACCTTCAACTACCACCGCGACTACTACATCCCGGCTGAAGAAGTTGCACGCACCGAGGCAGCGTTTACCCGCCAGCTTGCCCAACAGGTTCCCACGTCATGAGCACCACTGCGACCGCCACAGTGCCCCAGTTTTATGTAACCAGCGAGGATCACCCGCAAAACGGAGTCCTGCTCGGCTTTTGGCTCTACCTGATGAGCGATTGCCTCATCTTCGCGTGCCTGTTCGCATGCTATGCCGTCTACGGCCACAGCTACGCGGCCGGCCCCTCGGGCGCGCACCTGTTCGAACTGCCGTGGCTGGCGGTGAGCACCGCGGCGCTGCTGCTGTCATCCATCACCTACGGTTTTGCGATGCTCGAAATGGCGCGCAAGCGTACGGCCGCGGTGCTGATCTGGCTGGCGATCACCGGAGGTTTCGGCCTCGTGTTTCTCGGCCTGGAGGTCAACGAGTTCACACACCTGGTTCTCGATGGCTACGGCCCCAGCCGCAGCGCGTTCCTGTCATCGTTCTTCACCCTGGTTGGAACACACGGCCTGCACGTCACCTTCGGCACCATCTGGCTGGTGACGATGATGGTGCAGGTCGGAAAATTCGGCCTGACCGCGGACAACCAGCGCCGCCTGGCCTGCCTGAGTCTGTTCTGGCACTTTCTCGATCTGGTCTGGATCGGAGTCTTCAGCTTCGTGTATCTGATTGGAGCCCTGCAATGAGCGCCGCGTCCGAAACCACCCACGAGTCTCACACTAGCGAAAGCTACCTGCATGGCAGTGAGCACGGCAATGCCGATCTTCCACACGCCACGCTCAAAGGCTATCTGACGGGCTTCGGCCTTTCGGTCATCCTGACGGTCATTCCGTTCTGGCTGGTGATGGGGCACGTGTTTTCCAACACGACCACCACCATCCTGCTGGTGCTCGCGATCGGCGTCGTGCAGATTTTCGTGCACATGGTGTATTTCCTGCACATGAACTCGACCTCCGAGGCCGGCTGGAACCTGATGGCGCTGATCTTCACCCTGATACTTGTCGTCATCGCCCTGAGCGGCTCGATCTGGATCATGTACCACGAGAACGCCAACATGATGCCGGAGATGCCGGCGTCAACGTCCATGCCCATGTCGATGCCGATGCCGCCGCAGCATTCGCACGACATGAATTGACGATGGCGCCAGCCAGGATTCCGGCTGATGCTCCGACACCCCGTTCGGCGGTAAAACTCGCAGTCCTGGCGCTTGCGGCAATCGCGCTGTTTGTCGGCTTCCTCGCACTCGGCAACTGGCAGGTTCATCGCCGCGCCTGGAAGCTGGACCTGATCGCGCGGGTGGATCAGCGTATCCATGCGGCGCCGGTTGCCGCGCCCGGGCGCAAGGACTGGCCGCACATCGATGCCGCGCGCGATGAGTATTTACACGTTCGCGTCAGCGGCGAATTTCTGAACACGGACGAAACCCTGGTGCAGGCCTCAACGCGCCTTGGGAGCGGTTACTGGGTACTGACACCGCTACGCACGCTTGAAGGCTCCATCGTGCTCATCAATCGCGGCTTCATACCACCTGATCTGCCCGGCACCGCGCAGTTCCAGGCCATGGCGCGGCCGCAGGGGCTGGTCAATGTCACCGGCCTGCTGCGGCTGTCAGAACCGCACGGCGGATTTCTGCGCAGCAACCAGCCGGCGGCACACCGCTGGTATTCGCGCGACGTTGCGGCGATTGCCGCCGCAGTCAGCCTGCCCGCGCGGAATGTGGCGCCTTATTTCATCGACGCCGACGCCACACCGGATTCCGCCGACCGGCCTACGGGCGGCCTGACCGTCATCCACTTCCGCAACAGCCACCTCGTCTACGCCATCACCTGGTACACCCTCGCGCTGATGGTGGCCGGTGGCACCGCTATCATCGCCCGGCACGAATGGCGGCTGCGACGGGCGGGTGGCATGGAAAAGCACTGAACCCCCTTCATGCAAGCACCGTGTTGGCACCCGCCCTCGACGCGGTGTTTTTGCGCAGCAAAACGGATGCGGGAGCGAACGGTGGGGTGCCGACCTTCGCGCTGTCGCCGTGTCGGCACTCGCTCTCGCAGAAAACCCTGCATTTTGTTATTTATAATTGACTATATTTATATAGTTTAAATATTAAATCACAATCCCATCTTCATTTTTCACCAGAGCGGGTGTGTAACAAACCCCCGACACCCCCGTCTCTGCATCCAGCGGTGAAGGTTAGGAGTAAGCTGATTTGATGCCGGCGCGGATGTTTCGTGCCGGTTGACCGCCCGGAGGTGCCGCGGTTCGGCATCATGTCGTATAGCTATTTTTAGGAGCACTACGTTTATGAAGAACCCAACCAGACTGAGTGGTATCGCTTTGGCCGCGGCAGCGGCCGGTCTTTTCTCCGTCGTCGCCGCAAGCAGCGTGTATGCGGCCGACCAGGCCGGCGCCGAAAAGGCTTCCGTCACCTGCCAGAACTCCAGTGCCTGTAAAGGTCACGGCGCCTGCAAGACAGCCAGCAACTCCTGCAAAGGCCAGAACGCCTGCAAGGGCCACGGCATGACCATGCAGCCGAGCAAGGCCGACTGCGCAGCCGCGCAGAAAGCAAACAAGGCTTAACTGTTGGACTGGCGCCCGGCCTGCACTCGCGGGCCGGGCGCTGTTGTTTCCGCGCCGCTAAACTCTTTTCCATGCCGTCATCTGCCGCACTACATCCGCCCCTGGGTTATGGCCTGGGTCTGCGCGTGCCGCACTACGAGGAGATCCTGGAAACCAATCCGCCGCTGGATTGGCTGGAAATCCTTTCCGAGAATTACATGGCACCCGGCGGTCGGCCGCTGCATTACCTCGACCGCTTCCGCGAGCGCTATCCGCTGGTCATGCACGGTGTCTCGCTGTCCATCGGCAGCAGCGATCCGCTGAACCTGGACTACCTGCGCAGCCTCAAGTCGCTGGCACAGCGCATCGAGCCGGCCTGGATTTCCGACCACCTGTGCTGGACCGGCGTGGATGGCAAGAACCTGCACGACCTCATGCCGCTGCCTTACACCGAGGAAGCGGTCGCCCACGTCGCCGCGCGCGTGCGCCAGGTGCAGGACGTGCTGGGCCGGCGCATCCTGATCGAGAACGTCTCCAGCTACGTCACCTATCACCAATCGCAACTCAGTGAATGGGAATTCCTCGCCGAGCTGGCCGAGCGCGCCGACTGCCTGATCCTGCTCGACATCAACAACATCTACGTCAGCAGCTTCAACCACGGCTTCGACCCGCGCGCATACCTGGCCGGCATTCCGGTGTCGCGCGTGCAGCAGTTCCACCTCGCCGGCCATCGCAATCTCGGCAACGTGATCATCGACACCCACGATGAGCCAGTGATCGATCCGGTGTGGGAACTCTACGGCCACGCCGTGCGACGCTTCGGCGCGGTCTCGACCATGATCGAGCGCGACGACAACATCCCGCCGCTGGCGGAACTGCTGGCCGAACTCGAACAGGCGCGCGGCGTCGCCGAACCGATCCTGCGGGAAGCGGCGTGAGCGCGCTCACACAGCTGCAGCAGGATTTCCAGAACTATGTCTATCGCCGCGATGGGCGCATGGACAGCCAGATCGTGCACAGCGAACAGATCGGCTCGGACGAGCGCCTGCAGATTTACGCCGATGCCTATCGTCTGCGCCTGCTGGAAGTTCTCGGCAATGACTACAACGGATTGAAGCTGCTGGCGGGCGCGGGAAAATTCGAGCGGCTGGCTTATGCCTACATCGAGACGCATCCCTCCACGCAATTTAATGCGCGCTGGTATGGCGATGGCCTCGCCGATTTTCTGCGCGGCCATGCGCCTTGGCAGCAGGAACCGGCACTGACCGAAATGGCGGCGCTGGACTGGGCCATGTCCGTGGTGTTCGATGCCGCCGACGAGCCCGCGGCGACCGTCGACACGGTGGCGGAAATTCCGCCGCCGGCCTGGCCGGGCATGGCGCCGGTTCTGCAAAGCGCCCAGCGCCGCCTGGGGCTACACTGGAATAGCGCCGCCTTCCGCAAGGCAGCCGATCAGCAGACCGAGCCGCCCGCACTGGCGCCGCTCGATGCACCAGCCGAGTATCTCGTCTGGCGCAAGGAACTCGCAGTCTATTACCGTTCGCTGGAAACCAATGAAGCCGCTGCGCTGACCGCCTGCGCCAGCGGCGCCTGCTTCGCTGAACTCTGCGAAGCCCTGCTGCAATGGCACGACGAAGCGGAAGTCGCGATGCGCGCCGCGGGCATGCTCAGGCGCTGGGTCGAGGATGGCCTGATCCGCGAGATTCTTCTCCCTCCGCAGCCATAATTCCGCGTGCAGCGCATCCCCCCGCGCCGCAGCCTCGTATAGCCGGCATGCGCCTGCGCTGCCTCATCCTTCTGCTCGCTCTCGGCCTGAGCGGCATCGCATCCGCCGCGCCCAAGTCCAGCGGCATTGTCTGGGAGCCGTGGTCGGACCGCGTATTCGCACGTGCTCAACAGGAGCACCGCTATGTGCTGCTGGACCTCGAAGCGGTGTGGTGCCACTGGTGCCACGTGATGGATCAGCAGACCTACAGCGATCCGGCAGTGATCAAACTGATCGGCGAGCATTACATCGCGCTCAAGGTAGACCAGGATGCGCGGCCCGACCTGTCCAACCGCTACGAGGATTACGGCTGGCCCGCCACCGTCGTCTATGACAGCAAGGCCGGCGAAATAGTCAAGCGCTCCGGCTTCATCCCGCCGCTGGAAATGGCCGCCATGCTCCAGGCCATTGTTGACGACCCCACGCCGGGGCCTTCGGTGCGCCCGCAAACAGCGGTCGAGTTCGGTGCCAGCGCGCTGACACCGGAACTCCGCGCAACGCTGCAAAAAAACTTCCTCGCCGAGTACGACAGCCAAAACGGCAGTTGGGGATTCCAGCAGAAATTTCTCGACTGGGATTCGGTGGAATACGCGTTGACGCTCGCACGCACCGGCAACGCGGCCGCGCAGAGAATGGCGCGGCAAACTTTGACCGCACAACTGAACCTGCTTGATCCCGCCTGGGGCGGCGT
>JBOICL010000197.1:0-6632 GCA_050740055.1 Stenotrophobium sp. | reverse complement strand
GCACAAGCTGGTGGACGTGGACGGCATCGGCACGATGGAGCAGATTTTCGATCGCATCGTCGACGCGCTGTAGGAAATTTCAGCCAAACTGAGCACGAAGCTTTTACAGCAGCTTCAAAACCTCCGCCCCCGCCACCTCGCGCCGCCAGCCGTTCAGCAGCGGTATCCGCGCCTGCGCGCCTTCCAGCATCAGCGCTTCCACATCCGCGCGTGGGGCGAGTGTGCTGACGGGGAGCTTGAGACTGGCGGCGAGTTCGCGCAGCTTTTCCTGCAGGCGTTTCATCAGCGCCTTCTGCTCCGGTTCCATGCGCTCGTCGCCCGCAAATATCCGGGCAGGCTGAGTGCGCGCTTCCTCGACGATCTTCAGCAGCGTCTCGCCATGCCGCGCGAGTGTTTTCGGTTGCAGCACGTGCAGCGCCTCGATCTGTGCGAGATCGGTGGGCGCGCGTTCGGCGATGCGGTAGATGGCGTCGTCCTCGATGATCCATTTGCGCGGGCGGTTGCGCGCCTGCGCTTCGCGTTCGCGCCAGTCGGCGAGCGCGGCGGCGAGGGTCTGCGCCGCTGCGGGCATGCGCGCCAGGCCCTTGAGCTTGCGCCAGGCATTGGCAGGCTCGGTGCGGTAGTGCGCCGGATCGGCGTCGCGCGCGCAATCTTCCTCCAGCCAGCCCAGCCTTCCGGCTTTCTCCAGTTCCTCGCGTAGCATCGGGTAGAGCGTGGCGAGGTGCTGCACGTCGGCGGCGGCGTAATCGAGTTCGGGCGCGGTCAGCGGGCGGCGCGACCAGTCGGTGCGCGTAAGGCTCTTGTCGAGCACGATGCCGAGGCGTTTCTCGACCAGGCCCGCGTAGCCGATCTGGTCGCCGATGCCGAGCAGCATGGCGGCGGTCTGCGTGTCGAACAGCGGCGCGGGGCAGGCGCCGGTGAGCTGCACGAGGATTTCGAGGTCCTGACTGGCGGCGTGGAATATCTTGAGGATGTCGCCGCGCGCCAGCAGTTCCAGCAGCGGCGCGAGGTCGCTGAGGGCCAGCGTGTCGATGCAGGCGTTGACCTCGCCGTCGCCGATCTGGATTAGGCAGAGCTTGGGATAATAGGTGTCGACGCGGACGAATTCGGTATCCAGCGCCAGCCACGGACGCGCGGCCCAGCGTTGCAGGTGCGGCTGCAGCGCGTCGGCGCTGGTGATGAATTGCGGGTGGGACATGAGCGGCCTTCGGTAAAACAATAGAATACCGGTTAAGCCCCTCGGCCACCCTTCAAGCCGGTCAATTTATGTTCGCGCAAACGCTCAACGCCACCGTCCGCATCCTGTTCCTGCGCGCCGGTCCGCAGGATTTTCCCTACGCCGCCGGGTTGACGCCGGTGCTGACCGGACTGGCGATCGCCGCCAATGCGCTGGTGTTCTCGCGCGTGCTGCCGCCCGCGATGGCGCTGGGCGTCGCCGCGGCGATGGTCGCGGGCATGGCGCTGGTGACGCGCGCGATCCTGCGCCTGCGCAATTTCGCGAACCGTTTCCAGCAGACCTTCAACGCGCTGCTGGCGACCAGCGCGGTGCTCACGCTGGCGCTGCTGCCGGGTTTCACCCAGCTTGCGCCGCAGATTCTTGAGATCGCCAAGCATCCGGAATTGATCGACAAGCCGGGCGCGGTGCAGATTTCCGGCATCGCGGTGTTCTTCATGAACCTGATCAATTTCTGGAATTTCGTCGTCACCGCGCACATCTTCCGCCATGCCGCGGGCGTGAACCTGTGGATCGGCATGCTGATCGCTTTTATCGCAGCGGGCGTGATGCTGTTCATCGGACTCATGGGCGGCAGCATCACGACCGTGCTGTTTGGCGGGGCTGGCTAAGAAGTTTCACCCGCTCTGGCTAAAACGTGCAGAACAGTTGTTATTAAATACTGATATATAATAAAATATATCAATATATAAACACAATCATTGCAATCAAAACCGCGCGAGCGGGTGACACTTTTCAGGAATTCCGGCGCATGCGCATCCACATCATCGGCATCTGCGGCACCTTCATGGCGGGCATCGCCGCGATTGCGCGCGAGGCCGGCCACACCGTTACCGGCTCCGACGCCAACGCCTGGCCGCCGATGTCCACGCAGCTCGAAGCGCTGGGTATCGTGCTCATGCGCGGCTACGACCCGGCGAACGTGCGGACCCCCGATGGCCAGGCACCGGACGTGATCGTGGTCGGCAACGTGGTGACGCGCGGCAATCCGGAAATGGAATACGTGCTCAACGCCGGCCTGCCGTACATCTCCGGCCCGCAGTGGCTGGCGGAAAACGTGTTGCAAGGGCGTCATGTGCTGGCGGTGGCCGGCACTCACGGCAAGACCACCACGACCTCGCTGCTGGCCTGGCTGCTCGACTACGCGGGGCTGGAGCCGGGCTTCCTGGTCGGCGGCGTGCCGGTGAATTTCGGCGTGTCCGCGCGCCTGGGCAAGAGCAAGTATTTCGTGATCGAGGCGGATGAGTACGACACTGCGTTCTTCGATAAGCGCAGCAAGTTCGTGCATTACCGTCCGCGCACCGCGATCCTGAACAACCTCGAATTCGACCACGCTGACATCTTCCCCGACCTCACCGCCATCGAGCGCCAGTTCCATCACCTGATCCGCACCGTGCCGGGGCAGGGGCGGCTGATCGTCAACGGCGCCGACCCCAACCTCGCGCGCGTGCTGGTCGCGGGCTGCTGGAGCGAGGTTGAGCATTTCGATCATCCCGACGGCTGGAGCGCGGAGCCGCATGAAAACGCGTTCAAGCTGTTCGTGAAGGGCAAATCAAAAGGCATGGTCAAGACGCCGCTGGCCGGCGAGCACAACCGCTCGAACACGCTGGCGGCGTTTGCCGCCGCTGCGCATGTCGGCGTGCCGCTGAAGAAGCTGGTCGAAGGCCTAGAGCAGTTCCATAGCGTCAAGCGCCGGCTGGAGCTGGTGGGTGAGGCGCGTGGCGTCAAGGTTTACGACGATTTCGCGCATCACCCGACCGCGATCGAGGTGACCATCGCGGCGCTCAAGGAGCAGGGCGAGGGTCGCATTTTGGCGGTGCTGGAGCCGCGCTCCAACACCATGCGCATGGGCTCGCTGGCGCAGGATCTTGCGCACAGCCTGCGCGATGCCGACCAGTGCTTCGTCTATGCGCGGCCCGACCTGAAATGGGACGCAAACAGCGCACTCGCGGGCGTTGGCGAGCGTCTGCACGTGGCGCAGGAGCTGGATGCGCTGATCGCGGCCATCGCCACCGAAGCGCGCGAGGGCGACCGCGTGCTGGCGATGTCCAACGGCGATTTCGGCGGCATCCACGTCAAGCTGCTCGCGGCGCTGGCAGGCTGAGATGCTGCCGGGTTGATTTTATAAAGCAAAAATCATACCGTCTGGGCTAATCGACTAACCCGAACTGCACCGAAATGAAGCAGTCCCTCGGCCTGAAGATGGGCCAGAGCCTGGCGATGACGCCCGCGCTGCAGCAGGCGATACGCCTGTTGCAGATGTCCACGCTCGACCTGCAACTGGAAATCCGGCAGACGCTGGAATCCAACCTGTTGCTGGAGCGCGAGGACGATGCGCCGGCGGCTGACGACACCGTTGCGAGTGAGGCTGACGACGCGCCGCTGGCGGAGGTCGATGGCGCGGCGGAAATCAGCGAAGAGCTGCCGGTGGACGCCGACTGGAGCGACGTTTACGACGACTACGCGCCTGCGTCTGCCAGCCCGCCCGACCATGACCTGCAGGACTACCTCCAGGCCAATGCGCGCGCCGTCACCGGCCTGCGCGAGCATCTGCTGGCGCAGCTGGAACTGGCGCCATTCGACGGCACGGAGCGGGCGCTTGCTGAAAACCTGATCGATGAGATCAACGAGGAGGGTTATCTCGAACACGGGATCGAGTTGCAGGAGCGGCTCTGCGCGCAACTGAATGTGCCGCCGGCGCGGGTCGAGGCGGTACTGCACAAGGTGCAGGAGTTCGATCCGCCCGGCGTTGCCGCGCGCAACTTGGCCGAGTGCCTGAGTCTGCAACTGCGCCTGATCGGCGCCGGCGTGCCGGGCCGCCTGTGCGCGATGACCCTGGTGCGCGAACACCTGCCGCTGCTGGCGCGGCGCGATGCGGCCCGGATCGCCAGCGACACCGACCTGCCGCCTGACGCCGTGACCCATGCGCTGACCCTGATCCACAGCCTGCAACCGCATCCAGGCCGCCCTTTCCAACGGCATGAAGACGACTACATTGCGCCGGATGTGCATGTAAGCAAACACAAGGGCCGCTGGCGCGTTTCGCTGAACCCGGAACATACCCCGCGCCTGCGGGTCAATAGCCTTTACCAGGGTATGATCAAGCGCGCCGACACCTCCCGTGACCAGCTGATGATGAAGCAGCACTTGCAGGAGGCGCGCTATTTCATCAACAGCCTGGAGGCGCGCAACGAGACGCTTTTACGGGTCGCGCAGTGCATAGTTGAAGAGCAGCGCGCTTTCCTGGATTATGGGCACGAAGCGATGCGGCCGCTGGTACTGCGGGACGTATCCGAACAACTGGGGATTCATGAATCCACGGTGTCACGAGCGACGGCGAACAAGTACATGCTCACTCCGCGTGGGCTGTTCGAGCTCAAGTATTTCTTTTCCAGCCATGTGCAGACCACGCAAGGCGGCGTCTGCTCGGCAACGGCCATCCAGGCCATGATCAAGCGCTTGATTGCGGGGGAAGATGCTTCACGGCCCCTCTCCGATTCCACCCTGTCCGAACTGCTCCTGAATGAAGGCATTCAGGTGGCGCGGCGCACGGTGGCCAAGTACCGGGAGGGCATGAGCATCGCGCCCTCGCACGAGCGCAAACCCACGCCGGCCTGAAACCGGCGGACAACAAGGAGGCAACGATGAATCTCACCATCTCCGGCCATCATCTCGAAGTCACTCCCCCGCTGCGCGATTACGTCACGGAAAAAATCAAACGAATCGAACGCCATTTCGATCACCTGATCGGCGCGGACGTAATCCTCACGGTCGAAAAGCTGCGGCAGAAAGCCGAAGCGACCGTGCACGCCAGCGGCGCCACGCTGCACGCCGAGATGATCGCCGAAGACATGTACGCCGCGGTGGACCTGCTGATCGACAAGCTCGACCAGCAGACCCGCCGCCACAAGGAAAAAACCCGCGATCACCACCCGCGCGAAGCGCACAAGCGCGTAGCCGTCTAGTAAGATGCGTCTTACGAGGCCCGGCCGGACGGCCGGGCCTTTTCAATTTTGCGAAAGGAAAAGATTCCGATGAAACTGACTGAAATCCTCAGCGCCGAGCGCGTCATCTCCGGCGGGGTTTATACCAGCAAGAAAAAAGTGCTCGAAGACCTCAGCCGCCTGCTCGGCAAGGGCGCCGCCGCGGTCAACCCGGCCGACATCCTCACCAGCCTGGCCGCGCGCGAAAAGCTCGGCAGCACCGGCCTTGGCCACGGCGTCGCCATTCCGCACGGCCGCATGGCCGGCGTCGAGGGCAGCGTCGGCGCGTTCATGCGCCTCAAGCACCCGCTGGACTACGACGCCCACGACGGCCTCGGTGTGGACCTGGTGTTCGGCCTGCTGGTGCCGCAGCAGGCCAGCGAGGCGCATCTCAAGCACCTCGCCGCCATCGCCGAAATGTTTTCCGACGAGGGCTTCTGCAAGAAGCTGCGCGAAGCCGCCGACGATGCCGCGCTGTTCGCCCTGCTCAGCGGTTTCACGCCAAGCAACTGAGCACAGCCTCACCCGCGAGTGCGGGGGGGGGCTGGCCCGCTCCTGCTGTTTTTAGAGACTGGACTGTTTAAATTTATATACTTAACATAAATATAGTCAATAGTTAATCACATATCACGCTACGGAATCCGACCGAGCGGGCCAGCCCCCGCTCTCGGGGGCGGCGCAGCTCCCGGCTCCCCCCATGAATCCCGCTCCAGCCTCCAGGTTTTTTCACGTTCCTCCGCGAGGCGCCCTGCCATGAGCGCCGCGGCCACGCTGCACGGCGTGTTCATGGAAATCTTCGATCTGGGCGTGCTGCTGTCCGGCCCCAGCGGCGTCGGCAAGAGTGAGCTGGCGCTGGAACTGCTGGGCCGCGGCCATCGCCTGGTGGCTGACGACGCCGCCGAATTCACGCGCGATACCGATGGCGTGCTCCACGGCCGCTGCCCGCCGCTGCTGTCCGGTTTCCTGGAGGCGCGTAGCCTCGGCATCCTCAACGTGCGCGAAATGTTTGGTGCGCACTGCCTGCGCGACGCGCGGCGACTGGACCTGGTGATCCGCCTGGAATTCCGCCACGAGATGCAGGCGCGCGCGCTGGAGCGTCTCGAAGGCCGGCGCTCGCAGATCAGCGTGCTCGGCGCCGAACTGCCGGAAATCTCCATTCCGATCCGGCTGGGGCATAATCTGGCCGTGCTGGTGGAGGCGGCCTGCCGCGATCAGAAACTGCGGCAGTCCGGCTACCGCGCCGACGAGGATTTCGCCGCGCGCCAGCTTCAGGCCATCAGGGACTCCAGGGCATAAGCCATGCAGCTTGTCATCGTCAGCGGTCTCTCCGGTGCCGGTAAAACCGTGGCGCTGAAACAGTACGAGGACCTCGGCTATTACTGCATCGACAACATCCCGCTGGCGCTGATCGGGCC
>JBOICL010000196.1:0-2559 GCA_050740055.1 Stenotrophobium sp. | reverse complement strand
TGCGCGGGCAGGGGATCGAGGTCGTGCCGCTCGCATTCGCCGATCACCACGCCTATGCCGCTGGCGATCTCGACTTTGGCGATCAACTGCCGGTACTGATGACCGAGAAGGACGCGGTGAAATGCCGTGCCTTCGCGCAGCCGCATTGGTTCTATGTGCCGGTCAGCGTGCAAATCGGCACGGACGATACCGAGCATGTGCGAAAATCCTGTGAACGATTGAGGCGATAGAACCATGGATCAACGACTGCTCGATATTCTCGTCTGCCCGGTTTCCAAGGCACCGCTGCAATGGCATGCGGACAAACAGGAACTATGGTGCAAGGCCTCGCGGCTGGCCTATCCGGTGCGCGACGGCATCCCGGTCATGCTGGAAGAGGAAGCGCGCCCGCTCACGGATGACGAACTCAAGTCATGAGTGACGCGCCGAAAACGGATCGTGCATTCGGCGAAGTTCGCGCAGTGGCGCGCTGTGCTCATTGCCGCACCCACGCTCACTGCGTTCGCGACACCGTGCCATGAGCGCGTTCAAGGCTGTCATTCCCGCGCGCCTCGGCTCCACGCGCCTGCCGCGCAAGGTGTTGCGCGAGATTTGCGGCAAGCCGCTGGTGCGCTACGTCTGGGAAGCCGCGCAGAAGGCCGGCGCGGATGAAGTCATCATCGCCACCGATTCCACGGAAGTGCTCGACGCCTGTCGTGCCTTCGGCGCCGACGCGCGCATGACCGATGCCAGCCACAGCTCCGGCACCGACCGCATCAATGAGATCGCGCGCGGCGCGGGCTGGGGCGCGCAGACCATCGTCGTCAATGTGCAGGGCGACGAGCCGCTGATGCCGCCGACGCTGATCCGCATGGCGGCGCAACTGCTGGCCGAGGACACCTCTGCGCACATCGCCACGCTCTGCCACGCCATCCACAGCGTCGAGGACTGGCTCAATCCAAACGTCGTGAAGGTGGTGATGGACGAGGCGCGCAACGCGCTGTATTTCTCGCGCGCACCGATTCCGTGGAAACGCACCGGCGCGACGCGCGACCAGCCGCAACTGCCACAAGGACTGGCCTACCGCCATATCGGGCTCTACGCCTACCGTGTCGAGGCGCTGGCGAAATTCAGCGCGCTGCCGCCCGCCGCGCTTGAAGAATGCGAGGCGCTGGAGCAACTCCGCGCGCTCGCGCACGGGCTGCGCATCCGCATGGGCGTGACCGATGCACCGCCACCGCTAGGTGTGGATACGGAAGAGGATTTGCAGGCGGTGATTGCGTTGCTGGCGCGCTGAACAGCGTCACCCGCTCTGCACGAGAAGAGTAAGCGATCTGTTTAAATATGTTTACTATATTTTAATATAGTAAACATATAATAACATCATTCGCGCTCGAATCACTGAGAGCGGGCAGCCAGAATCAAGCCGCTTCCGCTGTCTCGGCACTCACCATCTGCCGGCCGATGCTGAAATAGGTGAAGCCGATGCGCTTCATGAATTCCGGATCGTAGAGATTGCGGCCGTCGAAGATCACCGGCTGTTTGAGCAGCTTGGCGACGCGCGCGAAGTTGGGGCTGCGGAACTGCTTCCACTCGGTGACGATGACCAGCGCGTCGGCGCCGTCCACTGCCTGCTCGGCGGTTTCGCAGAGCTTGAGATCGCCGCGGCTGCCGTAGGCTTTCTGCGTTTCGTGCATGGCGACGGGGTCATAGGCCTTGACCCTGGCGCCCGCTGCCCACAGCGCTTCCATCAGCACGCGGCTGGTGGCCTCGCGGATGTCGTCGGTCTTGGGTTTGAACGACAGCCCCCAGACCGCGAGCGTCTTGCCGCCGAGACTGCCGCCAAAGTGCGAGGAGATGCGTGCGAACAGCACCGTCTTCTGGCGCTCGTTCACTTCCTCGACCGCCATCAGGATGCTCGGCTTGACGCCCGCCGCGCTCGCCGTATGCACCAGCGCCTTCACATCCTTGGGGAAGCAGGAGCCGCCGTAGCCGCAGCCAGGGTAGATGAAGTGATAGCCGATGCGCGGGTCGGAGCCGATGCCGACGCGCACGTGCTCGATGTCCGCGCCGACCTGTTCGGCCACGTTCGCCAGTTCGTTCATGAAGCTGATCTTGGTCGCGAGCAGGGCGTTGGCCGCGTACTTGGTCAGCTCCGAGGAGCGGATGTCCATCGCGATCAGGCGGTCGTGATTGTGGTTGAACGGCTCATACAGGTCGCGCATCAGCTTTTCGGCCTTGACGCTGTCGGTGCCGATGACGATGCGGTCGGGCCGCGTGAAGTCTGCGATCGCCGCGCCTTCCTTGAGGAATTCGGGGTTGGACACGACATCGAATTCGACTTCTTTCGCGCATGCCGCCAGTGCTTTCTTCACTTCCGCACGCACCTTGTCGCAGGTGCCGACCGGCACCGTGGACTTGGTGATGATGACGCGGTGATCGGTCATGTGCTCGCCGATGGTATGCGCGACCTGCAGCACGTACTTGAGGTCGGCGGAGCCATCCTCGCCCGGTGGCGTGCCGACGGCGATGAACTGGTACTGGCCGTGCTTCACCGCCTCGGCGGCATCGGTGGTGAAG
>JBOICL010000195.1:0-24783 GCA_050740055.1 Stenotrophobium sp. | reverse complement strand
CGGTTGTTGTTGCGTTCAAGGTCGCGCAGGAACTTGAACAGCGCGGGTGTGAAACCGGATTTATTCTTACTGCCCATTGTTTCCCCCCATGAAAGTCCGCGAGAAATTTAGCTCAAACCCGAACTTGTTGCCGCGGTTTCTGGCAACTTAGGCACATCGTCTCACGCATGGAACAGGGCCATGAACGCACCCGACCAGAATGTCCGCAATCAGGTTTCGCCGCAGGAATGGGAGGCGCGCGTGAATCTCGCCGCCGCTTACCGGCTCGTCGCTGCCTACGGCTGGGACGATCTCGTGTTCACGCATATCTCCGCGCGGGTGCCGGGGGGCGAGCACCATTTCCTGATCAACCCCTACGGTTTTATGTTCGAGGAAATCACTGCATCGTCTCTGGTGAAAGTCGATCTGCACGGCAAGAAGGTGATGGAGTCGCCGTACAACATCAACCCGGCCGGCTTCACCATTCACAGCGCCGTCCACGCCGCGCGCGAGGATGCGCAGTGCGTGATGCACGTGCATTCGCTCAATGGCGTGGCGGTGTCCGCGCAGAAGAACGGACTGCTGCCGATCTCGCAGCAGTCGCTGTTCGTGCTGTCCTCGCTGGCCTACCACGACTACGAGGGCGTGGCGCTCAACGAGGACGAGAAGCCGCGGCTGGTGCGCGACCTCGGCGAGCACAATTTCCTGATGCTGCGCAACCACGGCCTGCTCACGGCGGGCGCGACACCGGCCGATGCCTTCCTGTTCATGTACCTGTTCGAGGCGTCGTGCATGATCCAGGTGCGCGCGCAGGTGGGCGGTGGTGAGCTGATTCCCATCGCCCAGCCCATCCTCGATGGCATCCAGAAAGCGGCGAAACAGGTCACGCGCGGGCTCGGCGGCGCGCTGGCCTGGCCGGGCCTGCTGCGCAAGCTGGAGCGGATGGATCCGTCCTACAAGGATTGAAACCGGAACGGCGCTACCTGCGTCCGCGCCGCTCCTGCGCACGCGGTTCTTCTTCGCGCTGCCCTCGCGCTTGCCGCTTTTCGCAGAGCTTGGGATTTTTCGTCTTTGAACAATCCCTGCCCGCCTTGTGCTGCGCTTTCCCGGGATGCGCCGGATGCGGCGGCTTTTGCTTTTGCCTTACTCGTTGCCGTAGCCGCCGCGCACGCAGCTTGTGAAACTCCTGCCGCCGGCGCATACGCAGCCGCGCGCGATTCTGTTGGGCGCGCGCACGCAGCTTCGGCGGCAGACCCATGCGCCGCAGCGCACGCGGCGGATGCGTCATGCGCTCAAAGCTGCGCTGGCCGCGCAACTGGCGCAGGTATTCGCCCTTGTTGACGGTGGTGGTTTCGCCGGCCTCGTTCTTGAGCGCGATGGCGCCCTTGTTGACGCCGGTGTAAAGACCATTGGCGGGCGCGGGCTGGTTTGCGCCCGCAACATCGGCGCAGTCATCCTGGCAATAACGCACGTCGTAGCCGGTGCCGCGGATGCCGATGGTCACGGTCGGCGTATTGACCTGGTATTCGTCGCGATTGATGTGTCCGATCAGGCCGCTGACGGCGCGGAATCCGCCCTTGAGCAGGCTGAAGAACGCGCTCTCAGGCGCGTCAGGCTGGTCGTCCGCCTCAGGCGTGGAGTCGTCTTCGGGATGCGCGGCCGCATCATAGTGATAGCGCTGAATGGCGAAGCGGCTGTCCGGCCGCAGCGTCATGGCGCCGTCGTCGGTGAAATCGAGATCAGCGTAACTGTCCGCGCCGGTGGCGATGGTGTCGCCCGCGTAGATGTCATCGCCGTCGCGCAACTCGCGCGACTGGCCACTCGCGTCGGTGGCCGTCACCTCGCCTTGCGCCAACGCGACCGCACCGGCCTGTTCCGGCGATGAATCATCCTGCTGCGCCCAGGCGGACAACGCCAATGTCAAACCGCCCAACAGCAGAATTTGCGCAAATGCGCGTCGAGCAGAATTCATCGGCGTGCCCCCGTAATGCCGCCGCTATTCTGCCGCCAAGCCCCGGCACTTGGCGAGATCAGGGTCGCTTCAGTTCACCCGCCGACGCAGCAGCAACAGCAGAACAACGAGCAGCGCCGACAGCCACCACAGCGGCGCATCGCCCCAGCGGACATAGGGCGTTTCGCCGCCGCGCGGCTGCGCCTTCGCGCGCAGGGTTTCGAGCGTGAAGAATCCGGATTGCGCCAGTAGTTCGCCATCCGGCCCGATCACGGCGGAAATGCCGGTGTTGGACGCACGCAGCAGCACGCGGCCGGTTTCGACCGCGCGCATGCGGGCGATCTGCAGATGTTGCGCGTCGGCACCGGAGCGGCCGAACCAGGCATCGTTGGTGGCGTTGACCATCAGCGACGACGTGCCCGCGGTGCGCCGGTACTCGGAGGGAAACACGTCCTCGAAGCAGATCGAGATTCCGATGCGCTGGCCGTCAACGACAATGGGCGCCTGCTCGGTCGCGCCGACGCCGAAGTCGGAATACGGCGTGCCGAGCACATCCATCAGCGGCCGCAGCCAGTCGGGTATCGGAAAATATTCGCCGAAGGGCACGAGGTGGTGCTTGTCGTAACGGCCGCTAGCCGCGCCCGCCGCGATGATGCTGTTGTAGTAACGCTTGCCGTCCGCCGACCCGGTGAGCACGCCCGCCAGCAGCGCAGCGCCGCTCTGGCGCAGGCTCGCGGACAGCGGCGCAAAATAGTCTTCCGCCAGCTCGCCGTAGGTGCGCGTCAGCGCCGCTTCCGGCCATACGATCAGGTTCGCGTCCTTCGCCGCCAGCGTCATGTCGTGGTAGCGCGCCAGCGTCGGCACCTCCATCTCCGGCAGCCATTTCTGATCCTGCGGAATGTCGCCCTGGATGATCGCGACCGTCAGCGGCTTACCCTCCGCATGTGTCCACTGCGAAGGCTCAGGCAGCAGCAGGCACAGCAGCGGCGACAGCAGGATCGCGAGCGCGAGCCCGCGCTGGCGGCCTGCGCAAAACCGGTAGAGCGCGAACGCGAGTAACGACAGGACCGCAGACACGCCGTACACGCCGGTCAGCGGCGCGAGTTTTTGCAACGGTGTATCCAGCGCGACATAACCGAGGCTGAGCCAGGGGAAGCCATTAAAGATCCAGCTGCCGCGCAGCAGTTCCGTCAGCAGCCACAAGGCTGGCACGCCCCACCAGCCCGCCGCGCGCGAGTGCAGCCGCAGCCGCGCCATCAGGCCCAGCGCCAGCGCCGGATAGATTGCGAGGTAGGCGAACAGCACCACCGCCAACGTCAGCCCCAGCCACTCCGGCGCGCCGCCGTAGACGTAAGTGCTGATGAAAACCCAGTAGACGCCGCTGGCGAAATGGGTGAAGCCGTAGGCCCAGCCCAGCCCAGCCGCGCGCTTCGCGCTCACGTCCGCCGTCAGCGCGTACAGACCCGCCAGCGCCAGCGGCGCGAGCGGCCACAGGTTGAACGGCGCGAAACCCAGCGTGGCGGCCGCGCCCAGCAGCAGTGCGGCCGGGACATCGAAGCGTTTCAGGCTTTGCAGTGGGCGCATTTCGCTCACCCGCTCTTGGGGTTTGAGGCAGGCATGTTGTTTTTATTTATTTAAATATTATAACTTAATTAAGTTAATTAAAACGAACCGCGTACCTCTTAAACTATGAGCGGGTGCCGACACGGTGCTTGCTCGAAGGGTAATGGTTGCGGGAGGCACCCGATGCCCACGACCCGCGAAGGTCGGCACCCCACCGCCCACTCCCGCACCCGTTTTGCTTCGCAAAAGCGCCGTGTCGCGGGCGGGTGACGCATCAGCACCCTGTTTCATTCGTCAGCCCGGCGCAATCGTCACCTGCAACATCAGCACGCGGCGGCTGTCGGCGCGCTGCACGTTGAAGTTGAAACGCTCGATGCGCACGCTCTCGCCGCGCTTGGGCATGTGTCCGAAGCGGTGCATGACCAGGCCGCCGACGGTGTCGAATTCCTCGTCGGAAAATTCGGTGCCGAAATACTCGTTGAAATCCCCGATCGGCGTAAGTCCGTTGACCATGAAGCGGCGCTCGTCCTGCTTGAGAATCAGTGCGCCTTCGGCTTCGTCGAACTCGTCGTCGATCTCGCCGACGATCTGCTCCAGCACGTCCTCGATGGTGACGAGGCCGGCGACGCCGCCGTACTCGTCCACCACCAGCGCCATGTGGTTGCGGCCCTTGCGGAAATCCTTGAGCAGCACGTTGACGCGCTTGCTCTCCGGGATGAACCCCGCCGGGCGCAGCATGCGGCCGAGGTCGAAAGTGCCGGCGTCGAAGCCGGGCACGGTGGAGGTGAACTTGAGCATGTCCTTGGCGAGCAGGATGCCGACCACCTCGTCCTTGGAATCGCCGATCACCGGAAAACGCGAGTGGCCGGACTCCACCATCACCTTCAGGATTTTATCCAGCGGCCATTCGCGCTCGACCACCACCATCTGCGCGCGCGGAATCATGATGTCACGCACCTGCGTTTCAGCGGTTTCCAGCACGCCCTGGAACATGGTCAGCGCATCGGCGTCCATCAGGTTGGCGCCGCGCGCCTCGTCCAGCAGTTGCAGCAAGTCATCGCGCGTGCGCGGCGCGCCCGCCAAGCGATGGCCGAAGCGGTGCAGCCATCGGCTCAGTGAAGTTTCGGGGGTACTTCGAGGTTCGTCGTTCATGTTTCCTGATAGGGATTTTCAAATCCCAGTTGCTCCAGTATGCGGATTTCCAGCGCTTCCATCGCCGCCGCTTCTACATCGTTTTCGTGATCGTAGCCCTGCAGGTGCAGGCAGCCGTGAACCACCATGTGCGCCCAGTGCGTGCGCGCGGATTTTTTCTGCTCGCGCGCTTCGCGCACCACCACCGGGGCGCAAATCACCAGATCGCCCAAGACATTCGTCGTCGGGAACCGGCGGCTTGCGTCCCTCTCCCGCAAGCGGGAGAGGGGAGGACCGATGGCGGAGCCATTGGCGGGGTGAGGGCCGCTTTCGCCGTAACCGAAGGACAGTACATTGGTCGGCTTGTGCTTCTTCCGGTAACGGCCGTTGAGCGCCTCGCTCTCTGTCTCATCCACAATGCGGATGGTCAGATCGCCTTTCTTCTTCAGCGCCGACTGCGCCCACGACCGCAGGCTCGCCGCCGCCGGTATGCCGGCCGCAGGCACGCGGCGCTGGATGACAATGGCGCTCATTGCTGCGGCTGCCCTTGCTCATGCTGCTCGTAGGCGTGCACGATGGCCTGCACCAGAGGATGACGCACCACGTCTTCTTTCTGGAACATGCTGAAGACGATGCCGGGCACGCCTTCCAGCACTTTCATCGCGTGCCTGAGGCCGCTCTTTTCATGCCGCGGCAGGTCGATCTGGGTGACATCACCCGTCACCACCGCAACGCTGCCAAAACCGATACGCGTAAGAAACATCTTCATCTGCTCGACCGTGGTGTTCTGAGCTTCGTCGAGAATGATGAAGGATTCATTAAGCGTGCGTCCGCGCATGAACGCCAGCGGCGCGACTTCGATCACGCTCTTTTCCACCAGCCGCGCAACTTTCTCGAAGCCGAGCATCTCGTAGAGCGCGTCGTAGAGCGGGCGCAGATAGGGATTGATCTTGTCGGCCATGTCGCCGGGCAGAAAGCCGAGTTTCTCGCCTGCCTCCACCGCCGGACGCACCAGCACGATGCGGCGCACGCGGTCGCGCTCCAGCGCATTCACCGCGCTGGCGACGGCCAGATAGGTTTTGCCGGTGCCGGCCGGGCCGATGCCGAAGCTGAGATCATGCGTGGCGATGCTCTTCAGATACTGTTTCTGATGCGCACTGCGCCCGCGCACGACGCCGCGCTTGGTGCGGATCACCACCTCGCCGTCCGGCGCTTCTTCCTCCACCGCAAGAGACTCGACGGTTTCGCCGCCCTCTTCGGCCAGCGCCAGGTGCACCAGCTCGGTCGTGACCGGATCGTCAATCGACTGATTGAACAATGCGGTGAGCACCGCTTCGCCGCGCGCGATGTCGCCGCGCGCGCCGACCAGCAGGTAGTGATTGCCGCGGTTGCGGATCTCGATGCCGAGCCGCAGTTCGATCTGGCGCAGATGCGCGTCGAACGGCCCGTTGAGGCTGGCCAGCCGCTGCGCGTCGTCCGGCTCCAGCACTACATCGAGACGGCCCTGCGCGGTTTTCTGCGGCGCGTTCATGCCGCCAGCCGCCCGCGCAGCGAATTGGGTTGAATCTCGGTGATGACCACATCGACAAGCTGCCCGACCAATCCCATCGGCCCGTCGAAATTCACCATGCGGTTGCTCGAGGTACGCCCCGCGATCTGGCCGCCACCGCGGGTAGAGGCGCGCTCGACCAGCAAGGTCTGCGTGCTGCCGACCAGGTTTTCCTTGAACGCCGCATCGAGCTGGCGGATGCGGCCCTGCAGGATTTGCAGCCGGCGGTTTTTCTCCTCGACCGGCACGTTGTCGCGCAGGTTCGCCGCTGGCGTGCCGGGGCGCGGGCTGTAGATGAAGCTGAACGCGCCATCGCAGCCGGCCTCGGCGATGAGGTCCATGGTCTGCATGAAATCGTCTTCGGTCTCGGACGGAAAACCGATGATGAAATCCGATGACAGCGAAATATCCGGCCTCGCCGCACGAACGCGCCTGATCTTGTCCAGGTACTGCGCTCGCGTGTAGTTGCGCTTCATCATACCGAGGATGCGGTCGGAACCGGACTGCACCGGCAAATGCAAATAATTCGCCAGCTTGGGTTCTTCGGCGAAGGCGTCGATCAGCGCGTCACTGAATTCGTTCGGATGCGACGTGGTGTAGCGGATGCGGTCGATGCCGGGAATGCGCGCCAGGTAGTTGATCAGCAGGGCGAGGTCGCAAGTCTCGGCCGTGTCGCCCATGCGTCCGCGATAGGCATTGACGTTCTGGCCCAGCAGGGTGATTTCGCGCACGCCCTGTTCGGCGAGCTGCGCGCATTCGGTGAGCACGTCGTCCAGCGGGCGGCTCACTTCCGTGCCGCGCGTATAGGGCACGACGCAGAAGGTGCAGTATTTTGAGCAGCCTTCCATGATGCTGACAAAGGCCGTCACCCCCTCTGCTCGCGGCTCAGGCAGGCGGTCGAACTTCTCGATTTCTGGAAAGCTGATGTCCACCGCAGGCTTGGCGCTCTGGCGCGTCTGCTCTAGCAGCTGCGGCAGACGATGCAGGGTCTGCGGACCGAAAATCATGTCCACGTAGGGCGCGCGCCGGGAGATGGCCGCGCCTTCCTGGCTGGCGACGCAGCCGCCGACGCCGATCACGCGGCCGGGGCGTTCGGATTTCCACTCCTGCCAGCGGCCCAACTCGGAAAACACCTTCTCCTGCGCCTTTTCGCGCACGGAACAGGTGTTGAGCAGCAAAATATCCGCTTCTTCAGGAACTTGCGTGCGTTCGTAACCGTGGGACTGGCGCAGCACGTCGGCCATCTTGGCCGAGTCGTACTCGTTCATCTGACAGCCGTAGGTGATGAGATAAAGCTTCTTGGACATCTAAAGCGCGCGCCGGACGGCCTTGCATTATACCCGATGGGTCAGCCCAGCTTCTTTAGCCAGTCCGCGATGCCGGTTTCGATGTCCGCATAAGCCGCCTCGAACACCTCGCGCGGCCGGCAGTAAGGGTCTTCAACGTCGCGATTGTCCCGCCATTTCAATATCTTGTGCACGCGGCCACGAAACTGAGGATAGCGCCGGTTGATCCAGTCGCTATGCGTCTGATCCAGGGTCAGAATCAGGTCGCTGCTGGTGAGTAGAGGCAAGGTCAGTTGCTGCGCGCGGTGCGCCTCGATATCGAAGCCATGCTCACGCATCAACTCCCTTGCCGTCTCGTCGGCCGGATAGCCCGCCATCGCCGAGGTTCCGGCCGAACCGACGGTCATGCCCCGTCCAGTGACGCGCGCGCGCAGCAACTCCTCAGCCATCGGGCTGCGGCAGATGTTGCCGGTGCAAACCACCAGGATTCTGTTGAACATGTCTCTCTGGAACTTATTCGTCATCCCCGCGTCCCGCAGGGACTTCCTGCGGCTGCCAGCGGGAACCCGGCCTCTCGCAGGGGATATTCGGCAAAAAAACGCTCAGGGAATGAGAACCAGCTTGCCCGTCACTTTGCGGTCCAGCATTTCCCGCAGCGCCTTGGCCGCGTCCGCCAGCGCATAGCGGCGTGAGACATGCGGCAGCAGCTTGCCTTCGGAAAACCACGCGAACAACTGCTCAAAATTCTCGTAGCTGAGCTTGGGCTCGCGCATGATGAACGCGCCCCAGAACACGCCAACCGCGGACGCGCCCTTGAGCAGCAGGCGGTTGACTGCGAACTCTGGAATTTCGCCGGAAGCAAAGCCGATAACCAGGTAGCGGCCATTCCAGGCGATGCAGGACAGGCAGTCCTGCGCCAGCGCACCGCCCACCGGATCGTAGATCACATCCGCGCCCTTGCCCTTAGTGAGCTTTTTCACAGACTCCTTCAGGTTTTCCTTGGAATAATCGACGATCTCGTCGGCACCATGCTGTTTGCACAGCGCGAGCTTATCCGCGCTGCTGGCGGCAGCGATCACGCGCGCGCCCATGAGCTTGCCGATCTGCACGGCGGACAACCCCACGCCGCCCGCCGCACCGAGCACCAGCAGGGTTTCGCCGGCCTTGAGCTGGCCGCGCTGCCTGAGCGCGTGCATGGAGGTGCCATAGACCAGCGGAAATCCGGCAGCTTGTTCGTGCGTCATGCCCTTGGGCAGGGCGATCACGCCGTCACCCGGCGCGACCACTTCCTCCGCATAGCCGCCGACAGGCACGACAGCGGCCACTTCGTCGCCGACGCGCACGTGCTTCACCTTGGCGCCGACCTCGGTCACGGTGCCGGCCACTTCTGCGCCCGGCGTGAACGGCGGCTCAGCCTTGAGCTGGTACTTGCCCTGGATGATCAGCGTATCCGGAAAGTTCACACCCGCTGCCTTGACCGCGACGCGCACCTCGGTAGGGCCGGTCGGGCGCAAGGGAATTTCACCGAAAACCAGGCTTTCCGGCGGACCGAACGTCTTGCAGATGATACCTTTCATGATGTATTCCGTTGACCGATAGTGCTGATATTCCACACTGTCCAGAACATCCGGCACGAGCCTTGGGCCAACACCCCAAGCACAACCGGCACACGTAAGCATAAGGGATTCTCCCCATTCCATTTCGACTTTTTTTTATGCAGTATTGCGCCCAGGTCATGCCACACACCTGCTGCCTTTCAAAGTTTCATGGTTGTTGGTTTTTTCAGGACTCCATACCCAGATTCAGCATGCGCTGATGTTTTTGCCTTCGGGAAAAGCCGGCGCCCAAGATAGTCAGTCCCTCATGATTCATAAAACACCTATTCGATGAGCGCCAATTACAAGCAGTCCTTCTGGAGTCCACGGGATGTGGTGATCATGGGGCTCATCCTGGGCATCCATGCGGGCGCTCTCTGGTATGTCACACATATCAAGCCGCCGGTTCCGCAGGCGGCGCCGACAATTCTCCAGATCAGCATGGTCAAACCGCCGGATGAGCCACCCCCGCCGCCCAAGCTGGTCCGGATCCAGCCCAAGACCACACAGAAGGTCACACAGCAGGTAATGCAGGACCTGCCGCCCGTAATCACCGACATCCCGGTCGCCGACCCGATTCCTGAACCGCCGCCGGTCAATGCGGAGGCGCAACCCGCGCCGGTGCAGAGGTCCTCCGAGGGGAAATACCTGCTCGTCAAGGAGGAGTCCAAACCGATTTACCCGCGCAGAGCCTTGCGCGACGGCATTGAGGGCAGGGTTGAACTGCTGATTCACGTCGATGAAAAGGGTTTCCCCGAAAAAGTTGAGGTCGTAAAGTCCAGTGGCGACTTTGACCTGGACAATGCCGCGCGTGCCGCGGCGATGAAGTACCGATTCGTACCGGCCATGCAGAACGGAGTTCCGGTCAAAGCCGTCGGACTCCTCCCGATTGAGTTCAAATTAACCGAAGGATAATGCTATGCACTCTACTACCGCACTCACTCAAATGGGCTTCGGGCATCTACTGAACAATGCCGATGCGATTGCCCTCTTTGTCGTCATCCTGCTGCTGCTCATGTCGGTCTTCAGCTGGTATTTCATCCTTTCCAAGACGGTCCGCATCCTGATCGTGCGCGCCGGTGAACATAAGGTCGTGCAGGGCTTCTGGGAAGCGCCCGCACTCAGGGAAGCCGTCAGCACGCTGGAAAAACAGCCTGCCGCGGAGCCGTTTTCCAAGATCGCGCTCGATGCGGCCAATGCAGCCATGCAGCACGACCGCCATACCGGCGGGCGTCTCGGCGCCAGCATGAACCGCGGCGATTTTGTCGAACGCTCTCTGCGCCAGTCCGTCAACCGCGAAAACGGGCGCCTGGAAAACGGTCTCAGCTTCCTCGCCACGGTCGGCAACACGGCGCCCTTCGTCGGCCTCTTCGGCACGGTCATGGGCATCTACCACGCGCTGATCAAGATCGGCGCCAGCGGCGAAGCCTCGCTGGACGCCGTCGCCGGCCCGGTCGGTGAAGCCCTGATCATGACCGCGCTCGGCCTCGCCGTGGCGGTGCCGGCGGTGCTGGGCTACAACTTCCTGGTGCGCACCAACCGCGTGCTCGCTGGCAACTTCGAGAGTTTCGCTTACGACCTGCAGCAGTTCTTTGAAATCGGCGGCGGCGCGCGCGACGAGCAGGCCGAAGACCCGATGACCGCAACCCAGGTCTGGAGCGCGGCGGGCAAGGAGAAGGCCTAATGGCATTCAGCTCCGGCGGCGGCCAGAACAACGCACCCTTGTCGGAAATCAACGTCACGCCCCTGGTGGACGTGATGCTGGTGCTGTTGATCATCTTCATGATCACCGCGCCGATGCTCACGCACAAGATTCCGATCGACCTGCCGCAGGCGTCCACGGTCAAGAATCCAGAGGAACCCAACATCATCACGCTGTCGCTGACCGCTGACGGCAACCTTTACTGGAATGACATTTCGGTGACGAAGCAGCAGTGGAAGGAACGCATCGGCCAGGCCGCCCTGCAGAAACCCCAGCCCGAGCTGCAACTGCGCGCGGACAAGACCACGCAGTATCAGGCACTGGCGGAAATCATGGCGGACGCCCAGGATGCGGGCATCATCAAGATGGGCTTTATCACCACTCCGAAAAAAGACGGCAGTAGCGGCGCATCAGCAGCGCCGTAGACGTGGCCAGCTAGCCAAAGGCAATGACATGAAATCCACCCGTTTCCTCTTTATTTCCGCCGGTCTGGCTGTTCTGCTGGCAGTGCCCGCTACGCAGGTATTTGCCAAGAGCAAACCCAAGGCCGCCACTGCCACGCAGGCCTTTGCGGTCATCAACGGCAATCCGATCAAGCCGCCGGCGGGGGCGAAGAACTACACGCCTGACATCCTCAAGCCCGACGACCTCAAGTGGTGTGTCGCCAACATCGACAAGATCAATGCGACCGACCGGTCGGTGAAAACTGACAAAGCGCGCGTTGAAGCGGAAGGCGAGAAGGTCAATGCCGAGAGCGCGGCGCTGACCCGCATGGGAAACGAACTCAAAACCCAGGGTGAAGCCCTGTCGGCGAAATCGCAGCAGATCGAACAAACCCGATCCACCATCGACAAGACCAAAAAAGCATCAGTGGATGCCTTCAATGCCAGTCTCAAGGCCTTCAAGGAGCAACACACTGCCTACGACGCCAAGGTCAAGGAATACACCAGCCGCGGCGCCAAGCTCAAGGAGCAGTCCGACGCCTACAAGGAAAGCCAGACCGGGATCAACACCAAACTGGATGAACTGAACAAGGCAGGCGCGGAATTCGCCCAGCGCTGTTCCAACAAGAATTACTACGAAGACGACATGGCCGCTGCCAAGGGCAAATAAACGCTCGCTGATCGCAGGGAATCACGGCCACCCAGGTGGCCGTTTTTCATGGGCGTCAAGCATGAAAAATGCCGCGTGTGCATTCACTGCAGACGCGGCATTTTTATTGCTGACTCTCAGAACGGGATGTCGTCGTCCTCGAATCCCTGATCCGCCGCTGGCGCTGACGCCGCAGAGGACTGCTGCTGCGGGCGCGCTGCATAGCCGCCGCTGCGAGGAGCGCTACTGCCGCCGGAATCGCCCATGCTGGCGGACCCCGGCTTGCCGCCGAGCATCTGCATGTCGTTGACGAGAATTTCCGTGGTGTATCGGTCAATGCCGTCCTTTTCCCACTTGCGGGTACGCAGCGAACCCTCGACGTAAATCTGCGAACCCTTCTTCAGGTATTGCCCGGCGATCTCGGCCAGCTTTCTGGTGAACACGATGTTATGCCACTCGGTGCGTTCCTTCTTCTCGCCGGAGGCCTTGTCGGTCCATGAATCGGTGGTCGCGAGCGTGAGGTTGCAGACCGCGTCGCCGCTAGGGAAATACTTCACTTCCGGGTCCTTGCCCAGATTGCCGACCAGTATCACTTTGTTTACGCCGCGCGCCATGTCTCTTCCCCCGGTTATTTGCTGATATCGACAGACTGACCCCGCACCACAGCGGGCGGGTTGAGATTGAACGAAAAGCCGAGCCAGATTATCGGCAATATCGCGACCAAGGCAAACACGCCGCCCACACCCCAATGCCCCAGTGCGATTCCACCCATGGAACCTCCGGCGAATGCGCCGAGGAACTGCGAACTGGAGTAGACCCCCAGCGCCGCACCTTTCTGGCTGGGAGGCGCGCGCCGCGAAATCATTGAGGGCAGCGAGCCTTCGAGAAAATTGGTGGCTGCGAAGAACAGCACCATGCCCGCGAGCAGGCCAGACGCATGCCCGTAAAACTCGCTCATCAGCGCCAGCGCCACGGATAATGATGCGACCGCGCCAAGAAACACGTTCTTGGTGTTGCCGGATTTTTCCGCCCAGCGGATCAGCGGGAACACCGGAATGATGGCGATAATCAGCACCGGCAGATAGACCTTCCAGTGCTCGTCGTCCGGCATATGCAGTGTCTTGAGTATGGCGAACGGCGCGGCGATGAACAGCGCAGTCATGCAGGCATGCAGCACGAAGATGCCGCCATCCAGCCGCAGCAGTTGACCATCCGCCAGCGCGGCGCGCAGCCCGCCTGCGCGCGCGGGAATTCGCGGCGCATCCGGCACGATCTTGAGCACCACCGGAATGGTCAGCAGCGCGGCAACGCCGGTCACATCAAAAATGCCGTTGACGCCGACCCAACCGGCCACGACCGGGCCCAGGATCAGCGCCAGCAGCACAGCCACGCCAATGCCCGCGCCGAGGATGGCCATGGCGGTGGTGCGCACTTCTTCGCGCGTCACATCGGCGAGCAGAGCGGACACGGCGCTAGACACCGCGCCCATGCCCTGGATCAGGCGGCCGATGATGATCCAGTTGATGTCATGCGTGCACCCGGCGATGAAGCTGCCCAGCGCGAACAGGAGCATGCCGGAAACGATGACCGGCTTGCGACCCCATCGGTCTGAGGCCATGCCCAGCGGAATCTGCAACATGGCCTGCGTCAAGCCGTAAATGCCGATGGCCAAGCCGATCTGCCAAGCCTGGACGCCGGGCAGGCCATGCGCGTAGATGGCGAATACCGGCATGATCATGAACATGCCGACCGTGCGCAGAGCGTAAACGAGTGAGAGACCGGCGACGGCGCGCCATTCGAGAGGATTCATGCTGCGGATTTCTGTAGCGTCATCCCATTGCTCGCGGGCATGCCGCTGACGGGGATATTCTGGAAAAGGTCCAAGGGCAATCGGCTGTCGGCTTGCGTATAGTAATCGATTCGACTGTTTGAATTGCTTTGAGTTCATGGACACCATCAGCATCCGCGGCGCACGCACGCACAACCTCAAGAACATCTCGCTGGACCTGCCGCGCGACAAGCTGATCGTCATCACCGGCCTGTCCGGTTCCGGCAAATCCTCTCTGGCCTTCGACACGCTCTATGCCGAGGGCCAGCGCCGCTACGTGGAATCGCTGTCGGCCTATGCGCGGCAGTTCCTGAGCATGATGCAGAAGCCGGACGTGGACAGTATCGAGGGTCTGTCACCAGCCATCTCCATCGAACAGAAATCGACCTCGCACAATCCGCGCTCCACCGTCGGCACCGTCACCGAGATCTACGACTACCTGCGCCTGCTGTTCGCGCGCGTCGGCACAGCGCAATGCCCGGATCACGGCGTGACGCTGGAGGCGCAGTCCGTGAGCCAGATGGTGGACCAGGTATTGGCCCTGCCGGAAAACAGTGCGTTGATGCTGCTGGCTCCGGTGGTGCGCGGGCGCAAGGGCGAGCACGCGGTATGGTTAGAGCAGATGCGCGCGCAGGGCTTCGTGCGCGCGCGCGTGGATGGCAAGGTTTACGAACTCGACGAGGTCCCTACGCTCAACCGCAAGCTCAAGCACGACATCGAGATCGTGGTCGACCGCTTCAAGGTGCGGCCCGATGTTAAACAGCGCATCACCGAATCATTCGAGACGGCGCTGCGGCTTTCGGATGGCTTGGCGCTAGTGGCGCCGCATGGCGATTCAGGAGTGACGCTGACCTTCTCCTCGCGCATGTCCTGTCCGCACTGCGGCTACTCGCTGGAGGAACTCGAACCACGCCTGTTCTCGTTCAACAATCCCACCGGCGCCTGCCCCCACTGCGACGGGCTCGGTTCCCTGCAAATCTTCGATCCCGAGCGCGTGGTGGCGCACCCGGAGCTGTCGCTGGCGGCGGGCGCGATCCGCGGCTGGGATCAGCGCAATCCTTACTACTGGCATTTCATCAGCTCGCTCGCAAAGCATTACAAGTTCGATCCCGACACGCCATTTGAAGCACTCACGGAAAAAGTCCGGGAGATCCTGTTGCATGGCAGCGGCGAAGCGAAGCTGGAATTCGAATATCCCGACGAGCGCGGCCGCGTCTCGACCCGCACTCACCGTTTCGAGGGCATCATTCCCAATCTCGAACGCCGCTACCGCGAAACCGAATCCGACGCGGTGCGCGAGGAGCTGTCGCGCTATCTTTCAGACCAGCCCTGTCCTGAATGCCAGGGCCAGCGCCTCAACCGTGCCGCGCGGCATGTGTTCGTCGCCGGGCGCAACCTGCCCTCGCTGACCCAGCTCTCGGTGCGCGAGTCGGAAACTTTCTTCGCGCAGATGAACCTGCCCGGCAACAAGGGCGAAATCGCCGGCAAGATCCTCAAGGAAATCGTCGCGCGCCTGGGCTTCCTGAATAACGTCGGCCTCGACTACCTCACCCTGGCGCGCTCGGCGGAGACGCTCTCCGGCGGCGAATCCCAGCGCATTCGCCTCGCCTCGCAGATCGGCGCGGGCCTGGTCGGTGTGATGTACGTGCTGGATGAGCCCAGCATCGGCCTGCACCAGCGCGACAACGAGCGCCTGCTGCAAACCCTGGTGCGCCTGCGCGACCTCGGCAACACGGTGATCGTCGTCGAGCACGACGAGGAAGCGATCCGCGCCGCCGATTACGTGGTGGACATCGGCCCCGGAGCAGGCGTGCACGGCGGCCGCATCGTTGCGCAGGGCACGCCCAAGCAGATCGAAAAAGCTAAGGAGTCCGTCACCGGCCGCTACCTCTCCGGCGCGGCGCACATCGAACTCCCGAAACTGCGCACGCCGGCGCAGCCGGGCAAGCAGGTCGTCATCCGCGGCGCGCGTGGCAACAACCTCAAGCGCGTCACCGCGGAGATTCCGGTCGGTGTCATCACCTGCGTCACCGGCGTCTCTGGCTCCGGAAAATCCACGCTGATTAACGACACGCTTTACGGCTTTGCCGCGCGCGCGCTCAATGGCGCATCCACGCAGCACGCCGCCTGCGATGGCATCGACGGCATCGAGCACCTGGACAAAGTGATCGACATTGACCAGTCGCCGATCGGCCGCACGCCGCGCTCCAATCCAGCGACCTATACGCAGTTGTTCACGCCTATCCGCGAACTGTTCGCCGGCGTGCCAGAATCGCGCGCGCGCGGCTACGAGGCCGGGCGCTTCTCGTTCAACGTCAAGGGCGGCCGCTGCGAAACCTGCGAGGGTGACGGCGTCATCAAGGTGGAGATGCACTTCCTGCCCGACGTCTACGTCACCTGCGACACCTGCAAGGGCAAGCGCTACAACCGCGAGACGCTGGAGATCCGATACAAGGGCAAGAGCATCAACGAGGTGCTCGACATGACCGTCGAGGACGGCCTCGCATTCTTCAAGCCGGTGCCCGCGATCCGCCGCAAGCTGGAAACCATGATGGATGTGGGCCTCAGCTACATCACCCTGGGCCAGAATGCGACCACGCTGTCCGGTGGCGAGGCGCAGCGCATCAAGCTGGCCAAAGAACTCAGCCGCCGTGACACCGGCCAGACGCTCTACATCCTCGATGAGCCGACCACCGGCCTGCACTTCCACGATGTCGCGCAACTGCTGAAAGTGCTGGAGCGCCTGCGCGATCACGGCAACACCGTGGTCATCATCGAACACAATCTGGATGTGATTAAACGCGCCGACTGGATCATCGACCTGGGGCCTGAAGGCGGCAGCGGCGGCGGCGAGATCGTCGCGGCTGGCACGCCGGAAGATGTGGTGAAGGTGAAACGCTCGCATACCGGGCGTTTTCTGAAACCCTTGCTGAAGTCCTGAAATCTTTGCAAGAACCACGCGCGCATGCCGGATTTTTTGTGGCCGCCGCTGCGATGAAAACGTCACCCGCTCGGTATTGTTTTTCTGGATCGTTTGTTTATAATTGCTGAATATTATTGTAATTTATCAATAATATAAAACTAACATCGGCTGAAAACACAAGGGAGCGGGTGCCGTGTCGCGGGCGGGCGCATAAAAATGCCCGGCCTGAGCCGGGCTGAAATCATTGCGATGGCATTAGGGGAAACCACCGCACTGGGGGTAACGGGACCGGAGACGCTCTCGTTACGGGATTGAGGATGCGCCGACGCCGCGGCAGCCGCAATCCGCGCCCGCATCAGCGGCGGCAGATCACCGCCGAACGGCGCCCGCTCGTGCCGAGGCCGGCCGAACCGTGCTTTTTTTGCGTGCAGGATAGGTAGACTGTCCAAACGCGCCCGGCATGAAAAACATGGCTTTCAGACTCGACCAATTCACCGTCAGGGGAAGGCTGCTGTTCATGGTGTTTCTCATGAACGGACTGCTGCTGCTGGCCGCCACTTTCCTGATGGCGCGGCTATTCTTCGTGGCTGGCAATTACGAAAACTTCCGCCAGAACACGCTGCAATTCGCCAACATCGCTTCGGTCGCTGACGACCTGTCCACGCTGCAAAGCGATCTCGGCCGCAGCCTGCGCCAGACCGACCCTGACAACCTCGAAAATACAGCCATCCCGGATTCCGTCAGCACAGCCACGCTCGACGGCGATCTCCGCAGCCTGCGCGTGCGCGTGGGCCTTCTGGCTAAAAATTCTGGTGCCAGTTCCTCTGCCCTCATCGCCGCTACCAACGCGCTCGCGGACGACATCGGCGTGCAGCTTGCGAAAGGCGCGACTGACCCGGCCACAGCTCACGCCGCGCTGGCGCAACTCGCCGATACGCGCTTTGTTCCGGTATGGAAACTGCTGCTGGGCGAAATGCGCAACAGCATCACGGCAGTCGATAACGCGCAGGCCGCGATTTCGCATGGCGACATCAAGACCCTGCAATACGGCCTGGTCGGCATTGGCCTTGCGCTGCTCGCGGGGCTGGCGATTTCCTACGGCATCTTCGACACCGTGATCCGCCCGCTGGGCGACACGCACCACACGCTGCTGCAGGTGCTGTCCGGAAATTTCCGCGGCGTGCCACTGCCGCAGCGCGATGACGAGATCGGCGCCATCGCCCGCGTCATCGAGGACATCAAGGCGCGCAGCGAGCACGCCTACCGCCTCGCCTACTACGACACCCTCACCGGTCTGCCCAACCGCCTGCTGCTGGCGCGCAATGTCGCCGAGATGAAACGCAGCCTGGGCGAGCGGCGTACTTTCGGCCTGATCCTGCTCGGCATCGACCGCCTGCCCGCCATCAGCTCCGGCTTCGGCCCGCGCTTCGGCGACGACGTGGTCAAGGAAGTGGTCCGCCGCCTCGCGCTGCGCGCCGGCCGTGACGGCCAGCTCTATCGCTATGGCGGCGCGGTATTCGCCTGCGTCCTGCGCGAATGCGGCAGCGACGATGAAATCCGCAGGCTGGGCCAGGAACTGACGCAGACACTGATGGAGGAAGCGCGCCAGCCGTTGCAGGTGGACGATCTCACCATCCCGCTTAGTGCCAGCGCCGGCGTCGCGCTGTCTCTGCAAAAGGAACGGCCCGACGACATCCTCACCGAGGCCGAGGCCGCGCTGTTCGAGGCACGGCGCCAGGGCGGCAGCGCCACGGTGGTGGCGGTGCGCCAGCTCTCCGAGCAGGCCCGCCATCGCCTGCACCTGGCGGACGATATGCGTAAGGGCATCGCGGCGCAGGAATTCGAGCCCTTCTATCAGCCCATCATCGACATCGAGCGGGGCGTCACCACCGGCGCGGAAACACTGGTGCGCTGGCGGCGGGCGGACGGCTGCATCGTGATGCCGGCGGATTTCATCTTCGTCGCCGAGGAAAGCGATCTGATACGCGGCATCACCCAGCAGGTCGTGCGCAGGGCCTGCGCTGATTTCGCGCGCTGGAATGCCGAAGGCCGCCGCCTCGTAGTGGCGTTCAATGTCTCCGCCCGGCTGATTCAGGCCGGCCTCAAGGAGATCGTCGTCGATGCGCTTGCGCGCTCCGGGCTCAATCCCGTTTCGCTGGAAATGGAGATCACCGAAACCGTCCTGGTCGGCAACCAGGATCAGGCAGGAAAACTGCTCACCGAGCTCAAGAGCCTGGGCCTGCGCATCTCCCTCGACGACTTCGGCACCGGCTATTCATCGCTCGGCTATCTCAGCCGCTTTCACATCGACAAGATCAAGATCGACAGCGCTTTCGTCCATTCGCTCGCTGAAGGCGACAAGCAGCGGGAAATCGTCGCCTGCATGATCGGGCTGGCGCAGCGTCTGAATATCGAGGTGGTCGCCGAGGGAGTGGAAACCGTGGCGCAGATGGAAATGCTGCGCGGCATGGGCTGCCGGCTGATGCAAGGCTGGCTGTTTGCCGCCGCGCTGCCTGGGGAGGATTTTCCGCACTGGGCGGATACCACGCGGGCCAAGCTTGAGGATATGCTCAAGCGGAAAAATCCGGTCAGCGCCTGATCACCGGCGGGCACGCAACCGTTCATTGGGGCGCAGCAACGGTAGTTTCAAAGGCGCGCGGCAGATGGCGGTCTGTGCACATCTTGATTCTGGGGGATACAACATGGTTGACGAAGCGGATATCAGCGCGGAAGCGGAGGAGACCGCGCGGCGCGCATCGGTGGCGGCGGTTCTGGGCCGCAAGAAAACAGCGGCAGAATCGTTCACCGAATGCCAGGAATGCGGCGAGGAGATACCCGAAGCGCGCCGGCGCGCTGCGCCCGGCTGCCGGCTGTGCATCGTATGCGCGCGCAAATCGGAACGCGTGACCGAGCGCCTGTTTCCCAACGGACAGTCCTGAAGGCGGCGCGGACCAAGCTACATAGACAAAACGCCCCGGTGAGGAAATGCGCCGGGGCGTTTTCGTGCTTCGGTGAAACTCAGAACTGGTATTTCAGATAAGTCCTGAGCGAAGCGCGGTCGCGCAGCAGGTTCTTGTCGCCGGCGCCGAAAATCCAGTTGTAGCCGACGCTCCAGGACAGGAAGGACTTGTAGCGCGTCTCGATCAGCACGTCGGCGACCTTGCGGCCCTGCAGGAAGTTTTCCGCGGGGCCCGGCGCATTTCCATGGACATCGTGTTTGAGGATGATCTGCGGCGCTATGCTGATGCCCGGCAGCACGCTCTCGTAGCGGATCAGCGCGATGATGTTGTAGCCCCAGGCGAACTTGGTGGCGAACTCGTCCAGCGGCGCCTGATGCGGACTGAAGCGAAGACCGTCCGAGCCGGTTACGCAATTGGGATTGGCACTGCAAGCTTGGCGCGAGCCGTTGCCGCCGGAACCATCGGCACCGGCGGTCGCCGAGGTGTAAGTACCGCCGTCGCTGGTAATCTGCAACTGGTCAAGTGTCGGCAGGCCCGGCACCCAGGTCGCGCCCAGTTCATAGAGCAGCAGAACCTGGTCGGCGCCAATCGCCATCGGCAGCATGTCGGACGCGCCCAGCACCTGGGTCGCGCCCAGGTCCCACTCAAAGGTCTTGAAGCGCTCAAAACCACGGATATAGCCGGGGTTGTTCTGGTCCAGCGGCTTGGTGAAATCCGTCGGCGAGTTCTGACCGAGGGTTTGGCCGCGATAGGGCAGGATGAAGTTCGGGAACGAACGGGCGGTGCCATCGATGTGACCGATGCCCAGGGTGAAGGTGTCGCAACCGGCCCCGTAAGGAATGGCGCAAGGTCCCGCATCGCTAGCTCCGTAAGTCGCGGCATTGTTTACGCCACCCGGCAGGGCGTTGAGGAGCGTCTGCAAGGCCGGCGGCAGTGCCGCGCCTACCACACTGGTACCCTGGCAGGTGACGCCTCCCTGGCCGCAACTGGTAAGCGTGGGGCCGAAGGCCGCCAGCGTCAGATCGGCCGGGTTCACCTGTAGGGGCGCATTGGGCCGGTAAGCCACTTCGCCCTGCAGCGAGATGCTGCCCACGGTCGTGTTGAAGCTCAGGCCGAGCAGATGGATATTTTCCGGATACTCGATCCAGAGATTGGCGGTATCACCCGGCAGGGCATCACTTAAGACCGTTTTGCCGGTTCTGGGATCGGTGCCGAACAGCGGCGCACCCGGCTGCCACTTCTCGCCGGCAGCCGTCACATCAGTCACCGGCAGGCTAGGGCAGGTCGTCAGAAACGTGACTGGGTCGGTCGCGTTGACATTGAGCGCATTGCCGGAAAGCGAAGGCGCCCAGTTGTTACCGTTGGCCGAACCCGCGCCACGCGCGCAACTGGCTCGCGCAGCGAAAGTGCTCGCGAAAGGCAGGCGCGAATGGTAGTTCTCGTAGTACAAACCCATTCCGGTGCCGTTGTTGAGCCAGTCTGCGTAATATTTCAGTGATACGCCGTACTGGCCGGAGTTCTTGGCATCGTGATCCGGCAGGCGCCCGATCCTTCCGGTCAACGTGGTGATGCCGCTGAGCGGGCTGTTGAGCGGCCAGCCGACGCCATTCGGATCGTCGGCCGCCTGGCCGAAGCTCAGATTGGCCCAGTTCACTGCGTTGTCGGTACCGACGATGTTGTTGCCGGAATAGAAACTGCCCGCTGCCGGGGCTTCCAGCGGCTTCCACTCGTACTGGTAGTACGACTCGATGGTCGCGCCTTCAAACAGGTCAGTGCTCAGAAACAGCATACCTACCGGCTTGAAGAAATCTTCCACCTGGCCGCCGACGCGATAGAAATTGTTGGCGTTGACCGGATTGGCCGAGTTGATGGAGTTGATCGCGTTGAGCGTGCTCTCGCCCCAGTTCACGGTCTGGCGGCCGAGCTTGAAGGTCAGGTCGTGACCGCCGAATAACGGCAGCTTGCCGTAGAAGTAGGCGTCCAGGAACTGCAGGCTGGTGCCGACCTGCTCCAGGGTCGGGCCGCTGGTGCGCTTGCTGCGCACCACACCACCTTTGCCGTAGGTCCGGCACTTGCCGCTGGCGTTGGTAGGATCGGCCAGTGTGCTCTGACAGCCGGGGATTCCGGGATTGTGGTAGGTCAGGCCGGAGGCCGGAATACCGACGCTGTTGAGGTTTTCAGGTGTGATCTCGTTCGGGTGGTACTCAGTGAAGTTGTTGTTGACGAAGTCGTAGAAATACAGCGCCTTGGTGAAGAAACCGAAATTGCCGAATTTCAGCTGCAAGTCCTGGCTGATCTTGGACACGCCGGAGACGAGGTCGTGCTTGTTGTAGTTAAGATCACCCTGGTCGTTGTTGTTGGAGTAGGCACCCGGCGCGTGTTCGAGGATGGTGGATGGCTGGAACTGGTTCTTGAACAGGCCCTGACACGAATAGTTCGCCGAGTTCGGATCCGATGTCGTGCAGACATCGGGATTGAGGTGACCCTTGCCGATCAGATCCGTAGCCTGGTTCTGCATGCGCCACTGGGCGCCGAGCGTGACCGTGGTGTTCAGGGTACCGTCGATTTCGTTGCTGCCGACTGGTACCGTGAAGGTGAGCGCCAGGGCGGATGGCGCATAGCCAGCCGGCAGTATCAGTGCCAGGCCACCCAACAATGCAGCTTTACGGAATGAAGCATAAATACTCATCGAATACTCCCCCGCCTGTTGTATCGGACCGTTTGCCGGCCGCTTGATTTGTCCTCCACACAGCTCAGGTAGGTTCTGAGCTACGCGTCACACAGTGGGAAATTAACAGTAAATTCCCGCTTTTCGCAAGAAAATTCTGCGCCGCATCCTCAACCCAGGCTGACGTGGCAGGCGCGTTGCACGCCATTAGACTCGCGCAGTGGCGGATTAAGCTCCGCGCAGACCGGCAAGGCATGGCCGCAACGCGGCTGGAACGGGCAGCCGGCCGGCAGTTTCGTGAGATCGGGCGGCGCGCCCGGAATCACCGGCAAATCGGCATCCGTCCGCATATCCTGTCCGGGCCGCGACAGTACCAACCCGCGCGTGTAGGGATGCGATGGAGCGCTCAACAGCCGGGCTGTCGTGCCCTGCTCCATGACCTGTCCCGCATACATCACCAGCGTGCGCTCGCAAAGTTCGGCGACCACGCCGAGGTCATGCGTGATCAGCAGGATCGCCAGACCCAGCTCGCGCCGCAGCTCGGCCAGCAGGTCGATGATCTGCGCCTGGATGGTCACGTCCAGCGCGGTGGTCGGCTCGTCGGCGATCAGCAGCCGCGGCTTGCATAGCAGGGTCATGGCGATCATCACCCGCTGGCGCTGGCCGCCGGAAATCTCGTGCGGATACTGCCGCAGACGGTTGTGTGCATCCGGCATGTGCACCGCCTCCAGCATCTGCACGGACGCGGCGAGTGCCGCATCCATGCCCATGCCGCGATGCTGCACCAGCACTTCGGCCATCTGCGGGCCTATGCGCAGATAGGGATTGAGACTGGTCATCGGATCCTGGAAAATCATGCCGATATCGCAGCCGCGGATCGCATTCATCTGCGCGGCCGTCAGGCCCAGCAATTCGCGCCCGTCAAAACGGATGCTGCCGCTCACCTTCGCGTTGCGCGCCAGCAGGCCCATAACCGCCATCGCGGTCTGACTCTTGCCGGAGCCGGATTCGCCGGCCACACCCAGCGTTTCGCCCTGCCCAAGTACGAAGCTGAGACCGTTGACGGCGCGCACCACGCCGTCGGGCGTGGTGAAGCTGACGTTCAGGTTTTCGACTTCGAGCAGAGTGCTCATCGGTCCTTCGGATCAAGCGCATCGCGCAATCCGTCTCCGATGAAGTTGAAGCAGAACAGCGTCGCTGCCAAGAACAGCGCCGGGAATATCAGCGCCCAGGGCGTGGTTTCCATGCTGCGCGCGCCGTCGTTGACCAGTGCGCCCCAACTGGTCGCGGGCTCCTGCACGCCGAGGCCGAGGAAGCTGAGGAAGGATTCGACCAGGATCACCTGCGGAATGGTCAGGGTGACATAGATCACCACCACGCCGAGCACATTGGGCACGATGTGGCGGCGGATGATGTCGAAGGGCCGCGTGCCCGACACCACCGCCGCGGTGATGAATTCGCGCCGCCGCAGCGCCAGCGTCTGCCCGCGCACGATGCGTGCCATGTCGAGCCAATTGACCGCGCCGATGGCGACAAAAATCAGGATCAGGTGACGCCCGAACAGTACCATCAGCAGGATCACGAAAAACATAAAGGGCATGGCGTAAAGAATATCCACGATGCGCATCATCAAGCCGTCCAGGCGCCCGCCGAAGTAGCCCGCGACCGCGCCCCAGGCGACGCCGATCAGCAGTGACACTGCCGTGGACACCACGCCCACCATCAGGGAGATGCGGCCGCCGTATAGCGTGCGCGCAAACAGGTCGCGGCCGAGTTCGTCGGTGCCGAACCAGTGCGAACCGGCAAGGCTTGGCGGGGCGCCCCAGGTGCCGTCGAAATCGATGTAATCGTAAGGCCAGGGACTGATCCACGGGCCGGCCAGCACCAGCAGCACGATCAGCGCGAGCACAACGATGGCCGCCAGCGCCGCGCGATGCGTCTTGAGACGGCGCCAGGCGTCCTGCCAGAGACTGCGCCCGGCGGCGGCTTGCGGCAGCGCGCTCATTGCAGCCTCGCGCGCGGGTCGAGCACGCCGTAGAGCAGGTCCACGATGAAGTTGAACAGGATCACCAGCACGCCATAGAAAATCACCACGCCCATGACCAGGGTGTAGTCGCGGTTGAGCGCCGCCTGCACGAAGTAACGCCCAATCCCGGGGATGCTGAAGATCTGCTCGATGATGATCGATCCGGTGATGATGCCGGCGACCGCCGGCCCGAGATAGGAGACCACCGGCACCAGCGCCGCCTTGACGGCATGGCGCAGGATGGTGATGCGCTCGGGCAGGCCCTTGGCGCGCGCGGTGCGGACATAGTTGCTGCGCATCACCTCGATAATGCTGCCGCGGGTCAGCCGGGCGATGGCGGCGATCTGCGGCAGCGCCAGCGCGACGATCGGCAGCACCGCGTTGGCCGGCCGGGCCCAGCCGCCGACCGGCAGCCAGGCGAGCCATAGGCCGAAGATCAGGGTCAGCATCGGCGCGACGACGAAGTTCGGCACGGTGATGCCGGTCATCGCGGTCGCCATCACGACATAGTCGGTGGTGCTGTTCTGGTT
>JBOICL010000194.1:0-29211 GCA_050740055.1 Stenotrophobium sp. | reverse complement strand
GCTCGCCGGAATCGGCCATGAAGCCGAACACCGGCGATACCGAATGCTCGCCATCGGCATTGCTGCGCGCACCCTGACCATTGCCGTTGATGTCGGCGCAGAAATTTCCGGTGATGTCGCCGTGCTGGGTCAGGCCACCATAGATGAACGTTGCTGCCTGGTCATACTGCGACGCGATGACTGCGGAATACTTGTGCGGCACGCTGTAGTTGAACTTGTTCATCGGGATGGTCCAGACCACGCAGCCCTTGAACAGCGGCATCAGGCTCATCGCCTGCGGCATCTCGCCCTCGGCATCGATAATCGAATTCCGGTCGCTGATGATCTCGATCGGGGACAACACCGCCATCGTGTGCGGCAGGTCCGGCCAGATGTTCTGCAGCAGGCCGGTACACAGCGCGGCCTTGAACGAAGCGATGTTCGTATTCACCGAGCGATTCAGGAACTGCGGCGCGCTGCCGCGGAAGTCGAGAATCATGCGGTCGCCCTTGACTGTAATTGCGAGCGAGATTTTCTGCATCGCGTTTTCGCGCAGGCTGGAATCCATGAACTGCAACACGCGTGTGGTGCCATCCGGCATTTCGCGGATACGGCGGCGCATCTCGGTTTCGGTATCCTCGAGGTGTGTACGCAACGTGCCGATCAGTCCTTCACGGCCGAACTGGTCGAGGATGGCGATGATGCGCTCGCGCAGGCGTATCACCGCGTGCAGCTTGACCTTCATGTCCTCCAGTTGCAGCTTGGGATCGCGTACCGAGTTCTGCAGGAAAGTCACCAGGTCGCGCTTGAGCTTGAAATTCTCGACTACCTTGAACGGCGACATCTTGGTGCCTTCGTCGTACTTGCTCTCTGCTGCGGCGGGCATGCCACCCGGTTCGCAGGCGCCGTTCTCGCCCTCGTGAATGGTTGCCGACAGCCAGCACACTAGCTCGCCCTTGTAGAACAACGGCATCATCATCGACTGGTCGGTGTTGTGGATGCCGCCGTAGCGCGCGTCGTTATGGATGAAGCCGTCACCGTCCTTGACGCCAACCGTCGGATCGTTGGTCCAGTTCTTGATAATGAAACGGATCGGGTAGAAGCAGCAGGCGGCGAAGGCGATGATGCCGTGCGGCGCAATCATCGCCAGGTCACCTTGCGCGGTATAGATGCCGGTCACGAGGTCGCCCCACTTCGCGCCGGGCGCGGCGCCCATCTGGTTGCACATCGAAAAAGCTTCGGACAGCGCGGCATTGATCAGCCCGCGCACGTGATGTACATCATGCGGATCAAGACCCTTCTTGAGGATCGCATCCTCGGCCGGCGTTCGCGGCGAGGTGCTGTGATTGCGCATGATCTCGGGATCGGGCCCCAGCCACAACTGGTTGTCGGCGAGAAACTTGTCGAGCAACGCCTGCTCTTCGCCGGAAATCTTGTCGTTCATCGCTATTCTCCTGTTCAGGCGGACCATGGCCCGCCAGCTCGCTTATTTCTTCATAAACCAGACGCCGCCCTGGGCAGCTGCGTGGTAAGTCCAGCCGGGTTCGACCAGATAGGTGGTCGCGCGCGCGGTGACGATGGCCGGGCCTTCAATCAGCGTGCCTTCCACCAGTGCGTCCTCGCCATAGACCGACGTATTCAGCGCCTTGTCGTGACCGACGAAATGGCAATCGCGCTGGCTCATCGGCGCCGGCGCAGGACGCGACTTGCCGTTGAGCTTGAGCTTGGCGAACTGGACCTTGGGCTGCTCGACATAGGCGCAGACACGGATGGTATTGATGCGCACACCAGCCTCAGGCGACTGGCTGCCTTCTCCGAAGCGTGCGCCGTAACTCTTGTGGAACTGATCCATCAGCGCCAGCACATCCTTTTGCGCCCTCAGGCGGCTCATCTCGGTAATCACCGCTGTCTGCACACGCTGATCGCCGTAACGCATGTCGAGCTCCAGGCGGTACCTGATCTGGTCTTCGGTCATGCCCTGGCGCAGGAGGTCTTCGCGGCCACGCCGCTCCAGCTCCTCGACGCTCTTGTTGAACATTTCGTAATCGGTGAAGAATGCCTTCATCGCCGAATTGAACAGCACGGTCCAGGTACTCATCTCGTGGATGTGCATCTGGTTGACGTTGCCGGCGCCACATGCGGAAAAGGTGGACGAGTAAGGTGGTGCCAGGATTTTGCTGATGCCCAGCGCATTAGCGATGCCGCAGGCGTGCAGCGGGCCATTGCCGCCGTAGGCGAGAATGGTGAAGTCCCTGGGCTCATAGCCGCGTGTACGCAGTTCGGTAGCGATGCCGTTGGCCATGTTGGCGTCGACGTTGCGCTTGATCAGCCTCGCGGTCTCGATCACATTCAGGTCAAGGTCGTCGCAGAGGTTGTCCTCGATCGCTTGCTTGGCGCGCTTGGGATTGAGCGGGATACGGCCGTTGGCATAATTTTTTGGATCGAGATACCCCAGTATCAAGTCGGCATCAGTCACGGTCGGCTTCAGACCGCCGCGGTCATAGCACGCCGGGCCGGGATCGGAACCGGCCGACTGTGGCCCGATTTCCACCGAGTTGAACAAACGCTCGAAGTGCGCAATAGAACCGCCGCCAGCACCCAGCGTCACCAAATGCACCATCGGGATCGACACCAGCCAGCGGTCGATCACCGGATTGAAGTCGTAGTGCTTGACACCGCCCTGATCGACGATGCCGATATCGAAGCTGGTGCCGCCCATGTCAGTCGCCACGACGTTGCCCAGTTCGGCCTGTATTGCCAGGTGCTCGCTGGCTGCGACGCCCGAAACCGGCCCGGAGTGGACAGTCTGCAGTGCATCGGTGGAATTGAGCTGCGCCATGCCGCCGGAGTTGTGACAGACCAGCATCGGCTTGTTATAACCCTGTGCACGCAGGTTCAGTTCCAGCGTGCCGAGGCCGTGATACATGGTCTGGTGCAGGAAAGCATCCATGATGGTCGAAGTGCCGCGCGCATATTCACCTTTGCGACCGGCAACCTGGTGCGACAGCAGCATCGGTATCGCACCGAGCAGATGGGCCGGGTATTCCTCGAGGAAGATTTCGCGCACGCGCAGTTCATGCGCTGGATTGACCACGCTGTTGGTAAACATCACCACCATCGCCTCGGCGCCGGCGTCCACCAGTTCGCGGATACGCAGGCGCACGTCGTCCTCGTCCAGCGCCCAGAAAATATGGCCGAGGTAATCCACGCGTTCGCGCACCTCGCGGATCATCGGAATCGGCACGATGGGCGTCGGTCGCCGTGCGTTGGGAATATCCATCTGGGCGCTTTCCGGCAATCCCTCGCCGTAACCGCGTGCGCGCGACAGCGGAATCGTGCTCTTGAAGCCCGTCGTCACCAGCACGCCGATGCGCGGCCCCTTGCGCTCGATCAGGGCATTGGTGCCCAGCGTGGTCGAATAGCGCACCGAATCCACCTGCGACAGCAACGTCGTCGATTCCACGTCGAGTTGCTTGCAGGCATCAGCCAGTGCCGCATTGAAGCCCAGCGCGAGGTTGTGATGAGTGGTGAGTGCCTTACCTTCGACGTGCCTGCCGCTCCAGGCCACGAAGCAGTCGGTAAAGGTGCCGCCAATATCCACGGATACTCGTTTCATTTTGCGTTCCTCATCTGCCGCTGTGCTGCCTTCCATGGCGCAAGTTCATTTATTTTTTCAAGCGCCGGCCCAGCCCTCCATGGCCGGGCGCTCGGCGGGGCGAATGTCCACTGGACATTCACCTTGATCCACCTCGCCCATGCTGATGATCAGCATGCAGGGCACGGTTGTTCCTGATCTTCTCCAGCGCGAGGTCGGGGCCGACTGCCGGCTCGACAATCTCTTTGCGATCCTTCCACTGCAGCTTCAGCGCATCGATATCCAGTTCGATGTCGTACAGCGGCGGGTGTCCCGGCGGCAGGTACTCGGCTTCCACCATCGTCCCGCACTGCTGGCAGTAGTACTCGAGGATGCGGCACCAGGTCGGGTCTGGAGAATAGGTGCGCTCATACATTTTGGTATCGAGCAACGGCTTGTGAATCTCGCGCGGATCGCGGTCGTATACCAGCAGGCCGCGCTTGTAGTTGTCGCGCGCGCTGCCGTGTTCGTGGCCGCAGCGGCGGCACTCCCACTTTTCCGTATCAAGATTGATGCGCAGGTATTCGGTGATCAGGACTTTCATGATGGGTTCTATCCTTGTGTTTTGGTGGCTCAGGCCTTGGCCGCCATGTGGGTCAGGAGGATGTCGCCGCTGGCGTTGAACTCGAAGCGCCAGCCGGATTCGATGCGGCAGGTATAGAAGGCTTCCTCCAGAACCGCCGGACCCACGGCACTCGCGCCGGCACCCTGCTCGCCTGCGATGTACAGCGGCACATCCTGCCGCTTGTCGCCAGTCAGAATGCGGCGCGTGCCCTTGGTGGCCGCAGGCTGGGTCTTGCCGCCGAACTGTCCGGTCATGTGCGGATGCGGAATCGCCTTGACCACATTGAGCGACACCATGGCGCGCGCTGTCGCGGGGATCTTCCCCGGCAGCTTGCCGTTCGCCAGAACCACGCTGGTTTCGCTGGAGCCGTCGGTCAGCCGCAGGGTTTTTTCGATGCGGCATTCATCCAGTGCGAAGCCTTCGGCGAACATGCCGCGCTGCGCGAGTTGCAGCAACCCATCCTGCGCTGCCTTCAGACCAGCATCGTCCTTCGATTTGAGCGCTGCGTCGTACTGATGCCCGATGTCGGAAAAGCCGATGCCGAATGCCGAGAACACGGCTGCGAGTCCGGGAATGATGACTTTCGAGATACCCGCAGCTTCCGCAATCCTGCACACTACGAAGGGACCACCGCCGCCGAATGCGGCAAGCGTGGTATCCGGCGTGATCGCAGTGCATTTCTTCAGACTGTCAGCAACCTTGGCGACCCAGGCCGCCTCCATCGCGGCAACGGCGTCGTCTTCGCTCAGCCCCAGCGGCTTGGCGATTTTCTCGTTGATAGCCGCACGCGCACGCTCGGCATCAATCTTGAGTTCGCCACCGAAATACGAAGCAGGATCGAGCAGACCCTGTAGCAGGAAAGCATCGGTAATCGTGGCCTCCTTGCCGCCGAGACCGAAACAGGCCGGCCCCGGCGCGCTGCCCACGCTCTCAGGCCCTACCTTGATGCTCTTGCCTTCGGCCTTGATGATGGAACTGCCGCCCACGCCGACACTGACCACATCGCACAAGGGAAACGAAACTTCGACGCCCTCGACCTTGCCGCGCGGGTGCGCGCGGACCACGCCGTTCTCGACCAGGCCGATATCGGTGGTGGTGCCGCCGACATCCATCGACAGCAATTGCTTGAACCCGTAGTGATCCGCTAGCGCTTTCGCGCCCTCGGCACCGCCGCGCGGGCCGGAACTGTAGGTCTTGCCGGCAATGGTTCTGGCGACGCGCGCGGAGAGTCCGTCGTTGCGGAAGATCAGCAGTGGATTCTGGCTCTTGCTCTCGCGCAGCAGATGCTCGGCGTTGTAGAGGAAACTCTCCATTGCCGGATGCAGGAAGGCGTTGAACAGGGCAGTCCAGCTGCGGCGCGTGTCGTTTTCGTCTTCGACTACCTCGTGGGAATAGAGCATCGGCAGCGCGCCCAGCAAATGCGGCGGGAACTTGCGCAGCAGCAGGCGCTTGAGGCGCACTTCCATCGTTTTGTGCTCACTGCCACCGAAAGCGATGACGATACGGTTGGCGCCCGCGGAAGCCAGCGCATTGACGGCATGCACCGCCGCTTTTTCGAGAGCGCCCTCATCCAGCGTCGCGTCGATGGTTGCAACGCGCTCGCCCACCAGGGCGGCAAACAGTTCTTTTTCGTGTGCGCTGCGTTGCAGGCCGGCCGCGCCCAGGCTGCCGCCGGTGATCAGGCCCAGGCGCGGCCCCTTTCGCTCGACCAGCGCATTGGTGCCCTGCGTAGTCGAATAGCGGATGTGGTCGGTGCTGGTCAGCAGCGTGAGCAGATCTTCCTCGCCGTAAATCGTCTTCGAGACTTTTTTCAGACCCTCGAAAAAACATTTCGACAGATCGTAGGGCGTGGTGATGGTCTTGGTTCGATAGACGCGGCTGCCGTCGATCACGCAGATGTCGGTGAGCGTGCCGCCGTTGTCGATATTGATGAGCTTTGCCATGGGTTCGCGTTCCTCATTTTTTCGCGTGGTCCGTCATCGCGGCCTCCGCTCTTGCCGGCCTCGTGAATCGCACCGTATGTGAGGAGGCTACTCTCCGGCGCCAGGCAAGCCGCTACCCGCAAGGGTAGTTTTGAGTGCTTGCGGGCACCTGGAATTTCGCGTCGCAGGTTTTCATACGCGGCGTGCCGACGCGCGTGAAAATGATTTTTCAGGGCACCACCCGCTCTTTCGGTTTTAGCTAGAGGTATTGTTTTTATTTATATATTATTTTTAATATAACTTAATATTTAAAAACATATTCCGATGAATATGTGGCAGAGCGGGTGCGGGCGGGTGCAGACACGGCGCTTGCCCGAAGGGCAATGGGTGCGGGAGGCGCCCGAAGCCCGTGACGTAACGAAGGTCGGCACCCCGCCGCCCGCTCCCGCGCCCGTTTTTCTGCGCAAAAACACCGTGTCGCAGGCGGGTGACTTGTTTAGCGAGTCCGCAGGTTCAACTGCCACCCAGGCGCATCAGTGCGTTGTTGGTGAGGTAGCGATCGTAGATGCCCGGATCGTTGGCGCGGCTGGCATGACCGCCGGTGATGGCTTTCACCTGCTCCAGGCGCGTCATGCGGTTGGTCTGGATGTCGAAGGCGTGCACATGCGTCCATGACCAGTAGGGATGCGCGCCGTCCATGAAGGATTTGCCGTCGGCGTCGTACTGCGCAAAAGCACCATCGAAGGAGTGGTAGACCTCGCCGCGGCGGTCGTAGGTCACCATCGCCACCGGCAGCTGCGTGCGCGCATCGAACCACACACGCTTCTTGCTGATCGGCGCGCGCGGGAATCTCACCGGTTCGGCCTCGACGATGATGGCTTCGGGCACCAGCTCGACCGTGGTATCCCAGAAGGTCTGCCCCTTGGGGCCGCCGTGCGTGCGGTGCTCCCAGTTCGGATGCTGGTACTGCCAGCCGCCGGACAATGCCGCGAGCGCCGGTCCGCGACCCACGATCTTGTAGTTGCCCCAGGTGTACATCGGATCGCCGGCAGCCCAGGCATCGGACAGGTAAAGCGTCGAACCGGGAATCAGCGGCTCGAAACGCTGGTCGGTGGGGAATTGGCGAATGCGCTTGAACGCGGGCAGATACCCGTACAGCACCGGAAAGGTGTTCTGGTCGTAGTCCCAGATACTGAGGAACGAGGTGCCCTTGACGCTGTCTGGCGTCATGAAGAACACCGACTGGTAGCGCAGCTTGTCCTTGTGGCCCGGCCAGTAGGGTTTTGGATTCATCACCACGCGCGCGACCGGTGACATCTCCGCCCAGCCGGATTCGTACTGATAGGCCACCTCGCCTTCAGGCGACAGGTCGTATTCCTTGATCGCGTAGAAGGATCCATCGTGACGCCCCCAGCTCAGGGTCAGGCCAGCGAACAGTTCCAGCGCGGTTTTTCCATCTGGAAAAGGATGGCCGCCGATCCAGGGTTTGCCCTGCGCGGTGACGACATTGCCGCGTGCATCAAATCGGGCCTTGCCGCGATTGCGCACGGTTGCCTCGAGATACTCCCAGGGACTCAGGCGCATGACGTCGGTGGTGACCGGCGCCACGCGCAGGCGGCGCCCCATCGTCGCGATCTGCGCGTACTTGATCGGCTCCAGCAGTTCGCGCACGTGCTCGACATTGGCGGCGGTGATCTCGTCACCGGCTTTTATTTTTCCGCGCGTGTAGGCCTCGATCGACAGCAGTTCGTCGGGATAGGCTTTCGTAATATCCCCGGTCGCCGCGATCGCATCCCAGAGCGGCAGCAGCACGCCCGCGCCGGCGATGCCTTTGGCCGCCTGCGTCAGGAAATGCCTGCGGCTGTAGTTCCTGTCATAGCGCATCAGGCGCACGGGCAGGCACCTGTGCCAAACAATTCCGCGTCTGGGGAAAAATATGCCGGCAGTCTGAGATCAGACGGCCGGCATGCAAGGTCACGTGCGGGGGAGGGATGCACGTGCGGGAAGCCTGTCAGAACTGGTAGCCAATGCGCACCGTCGCCTCGTCCGCGAAGTCGATGGAAGAAAGCGCGTTGTTGTTGGGATTGCCGTGGAGATGACCGTTGATATAGGTGTAGAAGAAGTCCAGGGACAGGGAGCCCTTCGGCTTCCACTGGATGCCGGGCTGCACCAGGATGCCGCCGCGCGGGTCATACAGCGTGGCAAAGCCGATGCGGTAAATGTCCTGCGGGAAAGGTTGCTGGAAGGCGAAAACGACGTAATTCGAACCGCCCGACACCCCGCTCGCAACCGAGGTGTCGGTGCCGCCATAACCCTGCAGGGAACGGCCGAAGATGTCGTCCTTGGTGCGGTGCATGTACTGCAACACAAAGTAGGTTGCGGGGAAGGACTGCGAGAACCGCTGGTACTTCTCCAGCACCAGCGCGCCGATCAGGTTGTTCTCGGTCAGGAAGCTGCCGCTCAGCGAGGGCGCGGTAAACACGCGGTTCGGCGTATAGGTCGCCTCGACGTTGATGATCAACTGGTCGAGGATGGAACCCGGCGCTCCGTCAGTGACATAGCTGCCACCGAGGCCGAAGTCGTTTTCGGCGAAATATTGTCGGGCGATATGTCCGCGCAGACTGCCGCCGGCGGCGAGGAAGAAGGTGTTCAGCTCGTTGTAGGCGTCCTGGTAATTGGTGACCGGCGAGGCGAACACCTTGCCGGTGCCCGGCTGGAATTCGTTGATCGAAGCATTGAGGCCCGTGAGGCCGTTGAGCCGCACCATCGCCGCGTAGTGAAACCACTCGGACGCGGAATAGACGCCACCGGGCGAGGCTTCAAACGGTGTCGTCGCCAGCGCGGGCCCGGAGTGCCCGCCGGTGGAGGACAGGTTGACAACCGTGCCCAGCGTGTTCATCGATCCGTCGGGGAAGGTTGCCGGCAGATCCTTGTTGACGCCGCTCTGGGTCCAGCGGAATACGCCGTCAGGGTTGTAGCGTCGCGTGGCCATGGCCTGGAAGCCCCACTTGCCGAAATCACCCTTGAACCTCAGGCCGTAGCTGAGCTTGTCCTTGTAACCGCCTTCCGAATACAGGTCATGCACCGTGAACTGCACGGGAATGATGTTGTACTGGGTATTGGGGTTGCCAAAAACCGTGGGCTGGAACTTCTGCACGAAACCATCGGCCAGCAGCGCGTCGGTAAACTGGTAACCGATACGCGCGGCAAGCGAGGGCACACGCTTGTCTGAAAACTCCTCCTGCGCATAATCGAGCAGGGAATGGCGGCGCAGGTCGAGACCGTCCGGCACATCCAGCACACGGAAGAAGATAGCCTGGCCCCAGGCGATCTGCTGGTTGCCGAGGCGCACATTCAGCGGACCGTGGTTGTAATCGAGCGCCAGCGTCGGGAAGTACACCTGATAGTTGGCGCCGTCCCACTCCAGCGGATTCGGATGGTTGTCGCCTTCGACCTGATACTGGAAATAATTGGGCTTGCTGCCATAGAGCGCCTGATTTCCGCCGGTGATGCCCCCTTGCAGTCCGCTGAGGCTGCCGGCATCGAAATCGCGGTAGTGCCCCGGATCGACGATCGCACGCAGGCGGCCGATCACCTTGAGGTCGGACGTCAGTTTCATGCCCATCTCAAGCTCGCCTCTGAGTATGTGCAGGTTGAAGATATCGTGTGTGTATTCGACCGGACGCTCTACCATGCCCGCGGTATTCGGCCCCAGTGGCGTGGTTCCCACTGCCAGCGGCACCGACGACCAGGTCGTCGCCTGCGGCAGTGGCACCGCCAGCCCGAGAACATTGCTCACGACCGTGGTCGCGGCGGTGGGTGGCGCATAAGCGGTGCGCTGAACGCTGATCCGGTCGTAGGGATTGCCATTCTGGTTGTTGGGATTGGCAGTTCCGGTTGAAAACGAGACCTCCGGGCGAATGAAGCCGCCCAGGTTGAAGTCGAAATTGCTGAACATCGAGCCAAACCAGGACTGCTGAGGAGCCGCTTCGGGTGCGCCTTCCGACGCGGCATACGCCGGGGCGGTGGCCGATGCGTCTGCAGGAGCGCTGGCCACCGCATCGGGCGGCACGGCGGCTGCATCCGGAGAAGCTGCCGCGTCCGGCGTAGCCGCATTGTCCGGTGCCGCCGTAGCGGCGGCATCGGGCGCGGAACTGGCTGCTGCATCCGCTGGGGCGCTTGCCGGTGTATCTGCCGCCGGAGCCACTGCCTCCGCGGACGCGGGCGCACTTGCAGCCGATGAATCATCCTGCGCTATCGCCGCGCCTGAAAAAATCGCCGCAACGCAAATCCCCGCCAGCAGAACCATCTTGTCCGAATGTTTCATGTCCATCCCCTCCTCCTGGGAAACCTCAAACGTCCTGTGTCGTGCGCAGATTCCTCAACCGTCAATCCTGATGATTTGCCCCGAATGCCCCACCGCGAAAACCGGAGAGTCCGGCCCTGAACGGGCAATCCCCTGATACCACGATGTCGCGACCTCGGGATTTATGAGGTGCCGGAAAGTCCTTCCATCGTCATTGCTGACGAGCATGTCGTGCATGCCGGTAATGACCGTGCGCCCATCGGCACTCGAACTCACGCCGAGCAGAATCGCCCTGCCGTCAACCATCATCGTGGACCAGGTCTGGCCATGATCGGCCGTTCTCGCAATCGTGCCGCTCTGTCCGACGGCGTAGCCGACTCCGTCGGCACGGATATCGAGCGCGAACAGTGACGCATCGCCCTTGTGCAGCACCTGCCAGTTGGCTCCGCCATCCGTGCTGCGCAGAATCAGGCCGAATTCGCCGGCCATCGTGATCGTGCCCTTGTCATCGACCTCGACGGCGTAAAGATGGGGCTGAGCACCATCCGGCGCATAGTTCTTGCTCCAGTCCGGGGCGATCGAAGTCCAGGTCTTGCCGCCATCCTGCGATTTCAGCACGGTGCCGAATGCGCCGACGACGGCGGCCAGGCCATCGGCGTTGACACTGACGCTGAACAGTCTCTTGTCCGTACCGCTGTCGGTTTTGGTCCATATGCCATCGGCACCCCTGACAAGAATCAGGCCCAGTTGGCCCACCGCCAATTCGTGTCCCTGCTGGATGTCTGCACCCATGAGTGAAAGTTGCGTCGGTGCGGGCGTCACAGCGCTCCAGGTTTTGCCGCTGTCGCCACTCTGCAGCAAGGCACCGCCGGCACCGACCGCAAGGCCGTCCTTGCCATCAAGCGCAATGGAAAAGAGCGCCTGGTGGGCGGTACCCGACAACACCGGCTGGATGCTTGATGCAGCCGCATCGCCGCTACCGAACGTCGTGCCGGCGGCCAGGACACCTGCTGCGATTCCCAGGATTTGCAGGGTCTTTTTCATGGTCGTTTGGTGCTCCCGTCAAATCGGGCGCCGCCCCGGTGGGACGGCGCCCGGCGCTCATGCCTGTCCCAGCCGCTGGATGGCCTGGGTGGTGAGATACTTGTTGTACACGTCGATACCGTCGGTCGCGTAAGCGCTCTTGTAGCCGCCGGTGACCTCCTTGGCCTGCACGAAACGGCTCATGCGATTGGCCTGGAAGTCGTGGCTGTGGACGAATACCCACGACCATGACGGATGCCCGGTGCTGTCTCGGACGGTCATCTTTTCGTTTGAATACTGGGCGTAGGCGGGCTCGAACGATTTCCAGATTTCGCCGCGGCGGTCAAAGGTGTTGTAGGCCACGTACATGCCGTTGCGCACGTCGATCCAGGTGCGTTTCTTGCCTACGGGCGCGCGCGGATAACCCGTCGGCTCGGCATCGATGACGACCGTTTCCGGCACCAGTTCGGCGTAGGTCTCGAAGAAAGTCTGCCCCTTCGGACCTCCATGCACCGGGCGTTCGTAGTTGTCCATCACGCCGCCACGGCCACCCATGAAGTTGGCACCGCCGATGTATCCGAGCATGGGCTGGCGGCCGACGATCTTGTAGTTGCCCCAAGTCAGCATCGGGTCGCCCGCAGCCCAGGCATCGGACAGGAAAATGGTCACGCCTGGCACCAGGGGCTCGAAGCGCTGGTTGGTGGGGAACTGGCGCACGCGCTTGAACGCTGGCAGATAGCCGTAGAGGTCCGGAAACTGGCGCTGGTCGTAATGCCAAGTGTTGATGAACGAGGTCCCGGCCACATCCTGCGGCGAGGTAAACCACACCGACTGGTAGCGCAGCAGTTCCTTCTTGCCGCCCCAGACCTTGCCATCGGTGCGGGCAGTGGTATTGAGCTCCGCCCAGACAAAGTCATAGGTGTAGCTCAGGCTTCCATCCGGTGCGATGTCCCAGTCGCGCACCGCATATTGCGAATAGTCATGCCGGCCCCATGCCAGGGTCAGGTTGGCTGTGCCTTCGAGACCGTCCTTGAAATCCGGGAAAGGATTGCCGCCGACCCACGGGCCTCCGTTGTTCTTGTCGACAACATTGCCGGTGGGGTCAACTTTGGCTATGCCCTTGTTCTTCAGGGTTGCTTCGAGGTAGCCATGGGGGAACAGCTTGGTGACGTCTTTGGTCGATTCGACGATGTTGATCCTACGCCCCATCGTCTTGACCTGCTGGTAGGCAATCGGGTCGAGCAGATCCTTGACCACGTCAACGTTGTTGGCGGTGACCACGTCGCCGGGCTTGATCTTGCCCTTGGTGTACATCTCGATCGACAGCAGTTCGTCGGGGTAGGCCTTACTGACATCTGCGGCGTTGCCGATCAGAGGCCACAACGGCGCCAGGACACCTGCACTGGCACCAATCGCCGCCTTCTGCAGCAGCATTCGCCGGCCATAATCCACATCATATTTCCTGATACGCATCTTGATCTCCTCACGCTTGAATTACATACAAGTGCATTGTTGCGGGCATCCGAAGACGTCCGCGTCATGAGCTGGTGACACACCTACACCCCCTGTCAACAGGGATGCCGCACGCAGCTCAACCGGAGTTACGCCATCCCTCGTCCGCTGGACGCATGTCATTGAATCATCCTTCATTTAGACACCGTTGCCAGTTCCACTGGCACATCCAGTTCGTTATCAGAAACCACAAATTGCGACAGATCGACACCTTCGCCGACAAACAAATCCTTGCGGGCGACGAAGCCGGGCTTGATCAGCCACACGACCAGCGGCAACAGCACCAGCGAAAGCACCATATTGATGACCATGATCAAGCTCAACAGCAGTCCCATGTCGGCGAGGAACTTCAAGCCGGACAGGAAGTACCAGGGCAGGATGCCGACCAGCATGATCGACGCAGTGAACAGAATCGCCTTGCCGGTGGTGGTCAGAGACGCGGTGATCGTGCGGCCCCAGTCGTGGTTGTGTCCCTGATATTCCTCACAGATGCGCGACAGCAGGTAGATGCCATAGTCGATGCCGACGCCGACGCCGATCGTCGCGATCATCAGGGAATTGATGTCCAAGCCGATGCCCATCAACTGCATGGATGAGAACAGCAGGACATTGGTCATGTTGACCGGGAACAGCAGGATGATGCCGGCGACAAACGAGCGGTAGGCGAGACTGCAACCGAGGAAGATCACCAGATCGAGCAGGCCGAGGATCACGTAGTGATAGCGTTCGACCACGTTGTTCATCGCCTGCTGCAAGGCAATGGTGCCGCTGCCCATGCGGATACGGAAGGTCTTGTGGTCGGCGCCGATCTCGGCAATCGCCTTGCGCGCGTTGGCCAGGGCGGAATCGACCGTATCCTGCTTGTTGTCCTTGTACCAGAATGAAACGGTGCCGTTTTCCTGGTTGAAATCCGTGACGTTGGAGAAATCCTTGGCGCTGCTGCCGAACATGATCGCGTTGGCGGCGGCATTGGTGTAGTAATCGCTGGGGTCCAGCGGCAGCCAGCGCGGATCGCCACCCGAGTAGAGACGGTTACCCTCCATCAGATAATCGCCCATCGACAGTGTCGCCCGTGGCGGGTTGGGCATCCGCTCGACCAGATCCTGCAGGCGCAGTTCAGTCGCAATCGTGTCGGCTTGGTGCAGTACCCGGATCGGATTGGCCTGCTTCTTTCCTTCAAAGATGATCTCAAGAGTGTTCGTCCCGGGGAAATTCCGGTCGATATTGCGGATCGCCGTGTTGTAGGCGGAGTCCGGCCACAGCAGGTTGCTGCCTTCCACCGGATTGCCGATCTTGATCTGCATGGCGGTATAGGTGGCGAACACGCCGATCACGACCATGATCACCGTGGTCACGCGCGCGCGTTTACCGAAAGTGACGCTGGCAACCGCCGCCAGCAGCCGCGCGATGAATTGATGAATACCCTTCTGCGTGGCGTGCCCGACCATGCGTTCGACATTCTTGGGCGCCGGCATCGATGCCAGCAGCAGCGAGATCAGAACCACACCTGTCGGAATCAACCAGACCGCCCAGAAGCCGCAAAACAGGGCGAACCGCTGCATGGCCGGAATCGGTGCAAGCGCAATCAGGAAGATGCCCACGATGTCGGTGAAAATGCCGAGCACCGAGGGCGCCATCATCACGCCCATGGTGATTTCGGCCGCCTTCACACGATCCTTCACGTGCACATAAATCTCGTAATAGCGCTCGGTGAACTGAACGCAGTGCGAAAACGAGCGCGCCACCAGCAGTAGCGGCACTATCATCAGCAACGGCTCGATCGGTGACTTCAGCCAGCCGACCAGCCCAAATCCCCAGATCGCCGCCGTCGTGCTCATCACGATCGGCGTAACGACGCCGACGATGTTGCGCATGTAGAGCACCAGCGCGAGGATCAACGCCAGCAGCGTCACGCCGAAAATCAGCAGCTCCTGATCCTCGTAGTGATAGACCCAACCGATCAGCATCGGCTGGCCGGCCACATAAACTTCGTGGTTTGCGTCGGTGGCTTTTTTCGCCAGGTTCTGCACGAAGTCGAAGGTCTTGCCGTAATCGAGACGGCTCTCGATGAACGTCGCGTTAATTAGCGTCGATTTATAGTCCCCGGACACCAGGAAGTTACGGACTCCCGGAGACTTGTCGAGACGCCCGCGGAACTGGGCGATTTCCTCCGGAGTCTTCGGCGGGTGGTCGGTCATCAGCGAACTGACATCGATACCGTCGGGCGTGGCCTCGACATAGCGCGCCTTGGTGGTTGCCACCGACAGGATCTGGTCATGATCGACACCGGGCGCCAGATCGATGTCGCGGGTCATCTGCCAGATCTTGGCCAGGGTTTCCGCATTGAAGATATCGCCGTTCTTGCACCGCACCATGATCGAGATGGTGAGTGGATTACCGAAATTCGGATGATCCTTGAACACATGCACGAAGGGATCATCTTTTGGCAACAGATCGGAGAAGATGGTCTTGAGTTGGACGTTGTGCAGTCCCGCCGCAAAAAAAGCGGTGATCACCGCAAAAACGATCCAGGCCGGCGTACGGTGGCCCATGACCCATTTCGCGATTCTGTAGCGCAATGAAAACATCCTCTCTCCGCTTTCTTGTGAACCAGCGTGGAACCGAACCGCAGAGCAGCGATCTACCCGTTATCCGATTAGAGCGTGAGGTATCCGGTTCGCGCACTACACGAACGGGTAGTTTTTGGGCCTGCTGCGTTTACACAGAAACGGCCAAGCCTTGATATTCTCAGACGGCAGGGGCGGATGAGAAGGTCTTTTACATGAACCATTTGCCTTTGCCTCTGGCCCCACCCGTTCCCTGATCAAGATCAATGAAATGGCTGTGGCGCAGCAAAATTTGCACATGGAATGTGGAGATAACCGGAAGATGAGCCTCGCCAGGCCGGAAAGAACTGCTCACACAGCTGAGATTTACGCGCAAAAGCTATTCGCTCCGACGGCCTACCGCGGAGCGATCAATCGCACGGAACTGCTGCGCAGAATATTTGCGGCCGGGGGCCCGCAGATCATTTTGATGCAGGGGCCTGCAGGGCACGGGAAATCGACTCTGCTGCAACAGGCAAAATCCACCTACGAGGCCCGCGGTTTCAGCACCGGATGGATCACGTTTGACGACGCGGACAACGACATCCGCCGTTTTTCGATACACCTGCAGGCACTCCTGGGCACCGTTCTCGGAGAAGCTTCCAGCGGTGCGGCGGCAGGAGGAGAGGCCTCTGGAGCAGCGTGGCGTCAGCGTCGTTCGGACTGGTTCATCAACCATCTGCTGCGGCATGAGCAGCCTATAGGGCTGTTCATGGACGAACTGCAAACCATCACCAACAAATCCGTGCTCACGTTCTTCAAGGAACTGCTCGATCACATTCCGCAGCATGTCATGGTGTTCATCGGGTCGCGATCCGTACCGGAAATCGGGCTTCCCCGGCTCATTGTGAACAACCGCGCCATGATCCTGCGGGCGGACGACCTGCGCTTCTCGTCCGCCGAAGCGGCGCAATTCTTCTCCGAGGCGCGCGACCTCTCGATCAGTGAAGACGAGGTCAACGCCATCTACCGTCAAACCGAGGGCTGGCCGGCGGCGCTGCAACTGTTTCGCCTGACGCTGATCAGTCCATCGGTCAGAAAATCCCTCGGCGACCTCGGCACCCACAGGCCGCGCGCGCTGGCTGAATACCTGGCTGATAACGTGCTCACCTTGCAGCCTCCGAATATCCAGGAGTTCCTGCTGCGAACTTCGCTGCTGACACGGCTGTCGGCGCCGCTCTGCGATGCGGTCACCGGCTGGCACAATTCGCAGGAAATACTCGTGCTGCTGGAGCGTTCGGGGCTGTTCGTGCGCAGCCTAGATTCCAACTTGCAGTGGTTCAAGTACCACGCCTTGTTTTCATCCTTCCTCGCGGAACAGCTGCGCAGCGGTTCAGAGGACACCATCGTCGAGGTGCACCGGCGCGCCGCGGCCTGGTACCGCGCGCATGATCTTTACGAAGAAGCGATCTACCACGCGGTGGAAATGCAGGACTTCGGCTTCGCGGCAGATGCGCTCAACATCTGGGCCTCGCGCCTGATCGCCGACGGCCAGTTGATGACCGTCGAGCGCTGGTCCGAGCATCTGCCGTTGACCGAAATCGAAAGGCGGCCCGATCTCGCTATCAAGATCACCTGGGCGCTGGTATTCCTGCGCCGGGTTCAGAAGTTGCGCCCGATGCTCGACATCCTGGAGCGGCTGCCCGCAGGCGGCGACATCCGCAACACCACGAATCCGGCCATCATCCGCTCGATGGCCGCGATCATGGCCGACGACATTCCCGGCGCCTTCGAACTGATACAGAGCGTCGATGTAAGGGCGCACACACCGGAAGGATTCTGTGCATTCGAACTGGGCGCCGCCGCCAACCTGACCGGCTACATGGCGCTCACCAACGGTAATTTTGAAAGCGCGCGCGAATGCCTCGGCCTGGCGCGCGCCTACAGCGACAAGGCCAGCGCCATACTCAGCGCGGGTTACACGGTTGGCGTGGCCGGCATGAACCTGATGGTGCAGGGCCGGCTCGGCGAAGCGCTCCAGCGTTTCCGCTCAGGCATGTCGGAACAGAACTACTTCCTCGACAAATCGTTCGCCTCCGCGGCGCTGGTGTCCTGCTACATCGGCGCGCTCTACGCGACCAACGATCTCGACGAAGCGGAGGCGCTGTTCACGCAGTGCCACGACACCATCACCGATTCCGTCCTTCTCGACTTCCTCGCGGTGGCCTACATTTCGATGTCGCGCATACATGACGCGCGCGGGCGTCCGGCGAAAACCCTGGAGGTTCTCGATGAAGTCGAAAACATCGGCCATACCAGCCGCTGGCCGCGGCTGATCCGCATCATCAACTGGGAAAGAGTGCGCAGGGCGCTGCTGCGCGGTGAAATCGACCGCGCGGATTCCATCGCCAACATGATTCCCCGGGATCCGGCCGCGCAGCAGGGCTGGATACTTTTTTCCCAAGACACCGAAGGCGATGCCATCGGCGAAATCCGGCTTGCGATCAGCAAATCCCAGGCTGATTCCGCCCTGCGCATGATCTCGCGCGAACTTGCCCACGCACAGACCCAGGGCCGTGTGCACCGGCAGATCAAGCTGCTGGTACTCGATGCGCTCGCGCAAAAGAAAAAGGGCGCGGACAACCTCGCGCATCGCAGTCTTCGCAAGGCGCTGCAGCTGGCGGAACCGGAAAATTTCATGCGCGTTTTTCTCGACGAGGGCGATACCCTGACCGGATTGCTGCATGAGGAGTACCAGACGCTCAAAGGAGATGGCGGAGGCGCCGATACGGCGCTCGGCGTGTCCGGCGGCTTCCTTGAGCGGCTGCTCGACGCGTGCGGCAACGATCTGCGGAAACTGCCGAATCCCGGCAGTGCCAACCCGCTGGAGCCGCTGACAGATCGTGAAAAGCAGATCCTCATCTACCTGAGCAACGGCGTGTCGAACAAGGAGATGGCGAGAAAAATTTTCGTCTCCGAGAACACGGTGAAATTTCACCTGAAGAATATTTACTCCAAGCTCGCCGTCAGCAGCCGCCTGCAAGCGATCAACATGGCCCGCCAGATGGGCATCATCTGATTCCGCAAACCGGCACACGGGGCTGGCGCCGCTGGTGCGGAGTGGTATTCTCAAGCCTCACCCGTCACGCAGGAGTTGCACATGACCGCTCGCGCCAGGCTCCAATCCCAGATCAAGAAGGTCCAGAAGCGTGTCCGCACCGAGACCGCGAAACGCAAGAAGCAGATTGCCGCCCTGCGCGTCAAGGCTGCCGATGCGGCGCTGCACTGGGTGATGTCGCATCAGAATCGTGTTGATGCGTTCCGCTCGTCGGTCAAGGGCACGCCGGTCGCCAAGGCTCTCGACGCACTGCTGGTTGCGATCAAGGACAACGCGGGCCGCAAGGCCGCCACACGTGCCGCACCCAAACGTAAATCCGCGGCGAAGAGAAAGCCTGCGGCGAAGAAGTCCGCGAAAAAGCGCGCTGCTTGATTGCACATCGCCGGCCGCTGCTGGCGTTACTTCCCCGCCGGTTTTTTGAAAGCAGCCTGGCCCGGCGGTTCCTGACTGCGGCCTGTGCGGGCGTCATCACCGTGCAGGCCGCATTGGCTGCGCCGGCCGTACCGGAGTCCGCCATGCGGATCAGTTCAAGCGCATTTGCGCACAACGCGGAGATTCCCGCGCGCTATACCTGCGAGGGCCAGGACCTGTCGCCGCCTTTGCAATGGTCGGGGCTGCCGGCCGGAACGAAAAGCCTGGTGCTGATCGTGGACGATCCGGATGCACCCGATCCTGCGGCGCCGCGCATGACCTGGGTGCACTGGGTGCTCTATAACCTGCCGGCGGATACGGCCGGCTTGGCGGAAGCTGCACAGCAATTGCCCACAGGAACAAGCGAGGGCAGCAACAGCTGGCAGCGCACAGGCTATGGCGGCCCGTGTCCGCCGATCGGCCGGCACCGCTATTTCCACAAGCTCTTTGCGCTCGATACCGTGCTGCCGGATTTGCATAACCCCACGGGAGCACAACTCGAGCAGGCCATGCGCGGGCATGCCCTTGCCAGCGCCGAACTGATCGGCACCTATCAAAAACGGAAATGACCCTGATGAAGAAGGAAGCACTGCGCGAAACACTGGAACAGCTCCGTGCGGATGTGCGGAATCTGAAGTTCAGGGACGCCAAATCCGCCGAGCGCGTCAACCAGCTGATTTCCGCCATCGAGCGCCAACTGGAAAACTCCGACGATCCCGCTGGGAAGGCCAGCTTGCGTGAAAACATCTCCATCGCGATCAAGCAATTTGAAGTCGAACACCCGGCGCTGACCGTTACGCTGGACCGGATAGTGTCGGCGCTGAGTTCGATGGGCATTTGAGCGCAGCTTTCGCACGCTGAGACGTATTACAACAACGCAGCTGCACCCGAAAAATACACCGCATGACTTCAGCCCCGCCGCGATCCAGGCTGCTGATTCCGCTGATCGTCGCCTGCGCGTTCTTCATGGAAAATTTCGACAGCACGGTCATCGCCACCGCGCTGCCGGTGATGGCGCACGACCTCGGCGAAAGTCCGCTGCGCCTGAGTCTCGCGATCACCTCCTACCTGCTCAGCCTCGCGGTGTTCATCCCGCTCAGCGGCTGGGCCGCGGACCGCTACGGCGCGCGCCGCGTGTTCCGCAGCGCCATCGTCCTGTTCACGGTCGGCTCGGTGCTGTGCGGCGTCTCGCAGAACATGCTCGAACTGGTCGGCGCGCGCGTCCTGCAGGGCATCGGCGGCGCGATGATGGTGCCGGTGGGCCGTCTCGTGCTGCTGCGCAATGTGCCGAAAAGCGAGCTGGTCGCCGCGATGGCCTACGTCACGATTCCGGCGCTGATGGCGCCGGTATTCGGCCCGCCCATCGGCGGCTTCATCGCCACCTACAGCTCCTGGCGCTGGATCTTTTTCATCAATGTGCCCATCAGCATCGTGGGGTTCTGGCTGGTGACGAAATACATCGCGGAAACCCGCGCGCAGGAAACGCAGACGCTGGATTTGCGCGGCTGGATGCTGATCGGCCTGGGGCTCGCCGGCCTGATCTTCGGCTTCGAAAACCTGGGCAAGGGCGTGCTGCCGAACGCCGCCGTGCTGGCCATGTTCGGCACCGGCGCGCTGCTGGTGACGCTGTATGTACTCTACGCTCGGCGCAAGACGCACCCGATCCTCGATCTGTCCCTGCTGCGCTTGCCCACGTTCGGCGCGGCCACCTGGGGCGGCTCGCTGTTCCGCATCGGCACCGGCGCATCGACCCTGCTGCTGCCGCTGATGTTCCAGCTCGGCTTCGGCATGACGCCGCTGGGATCGGGCCTGCTCACTTTCGCCACCGCGGCCGGCGCGCTGTTGATGAAAACCGCGGCGGCGCCGCTGGTGCGCCGCTATGGTTTCCGCCGCTTGCTGCTCGGCAACGCTCTCATCTGCGGCCTGCTGCTGGCCGGCTGCGGCCTGTTCCGCGCGGACACGCCGCATGCGCTGATCCTGGGCTTTCTGCTCGTCACAGGATTTTTCCGCTCGCTGCAATTCACCTGCTTCGGCGCGATGTCTTTTTCCGATGTCTCCGAAGCCCGCATGAGCCAGGCCACCAGTCTGTCCGGCACCGCGCAGCAGCTGTCGCTGAGCATCGGCGTCGGCGTGAGCGCACAACTGCTGCATCTGGGCATGGAGGTCCGCCGCGAATCCGTGCTCAGCGCGCTCGACTTCAATGCCGCGTTTTTTGCAGTCGGGCTGGTCATGGCATCCTCTGCGCTGATTTTCCTGCGCCTGCGGCCCGACGCCGGCAGCAGCGTCAGCGGCCACGGCGCATCGCCTGCCACGAGCTGACGATGAACCTGTTTCACCTCACCCGCTCTCGTTGTTTTGGTTCAAATGCATGTGTTATTATATTAAATATAATTTAATTAATTCAATAATAAATAACTAACTTCCCTACGCTGGAAGCAAGAGCGGGTCAGTCTGAATTCCGTCATCCCGGCTTTCCACACCTCGACGCAATCCCGCGGCTGCCGCAGAATGTGCGCCGCTTTTGTTCCGCACAGAGTCCCAATGACCGAAGCACTCGCCATCAAACTCGCCGTCGTGATGCTGTTCCTGCTCGGCGGCACCTACGTGCATTTCCGCGGCAAGGTGCGTCACCGCTTCCAGCGCCAGTTGCTCGATCACTCCACGGTGATGGCGCCCTACAACCTGTTCGTCTACGCGCGCTCGGCGGTGCCGAATACGCCGATGCAGGACGTGGCGCAGTTCCCCGACCTCAAGCTACTGAGCGACAACTGGCAGGCCATCCGCGACGAGGCGCAGACGCTGTATGGCCAGGGCATGATCCGCGCTTCGGTCGGCACCAACGATCTCGGCTTCAACTCGTTTTTCCGCAAGGGCTGGACACGCTTCTACCTCAAGTGGTACGGCAACTACCTGCCGTCCGCGCTGCAACAGTGTCCGAAGACCGTGGAACTGCTACGGCGCACTCCCTCGGTGAAGGCGGCGATGTTCGCGGTGCTCAACGCCGGCAGCGAACTCGGCCCGCACCGCGATCCCTTCGCCGGCTCGCTGCGCTATCACCTCGGCCTGGTCACGCCCAATTCAGACGACTGCCGCATCTTCGTGGACGGCAACATGTATTCCTGGCGCGACGGCCAGGCGGTGATGTTCGACGAAACTTACATCCACTGGGCCGAGAACAAGAGCGGCATGAACCGCATCATCCTGTTCGCTGACATCGAGCGCCCGCTCAAGGATCCGGTCTCGCGCACCATCAATCGCATCTTCGCGCGCGTCGCCGTCGCCTCCGCCGCCTCGCGCAACCTGCCCGGCGAAAAGCTCGGCGTGCTCAATCACCTGTTTGCCTATGTTTACGCCATCCGCCGCGTTGGCAAGTGGATGAAAGCGAAAAACGAGCGCGCCTATTACCTGATCAAATACTGTCTGGTCGCCGCGCTGGTGTACTGGCTCTTCGTCCGCTAGCCCGCTCCCACATGACACGGAAAATCATTTCGCGCCGTTCGCCTATCCACGGCAACGGCGTGTTCGCCGCGCAGGACCTCGCCGCCGACAAGGCCCTGATCCGTTATCGCGGCCGCCTGCTGCGCCACGCGGATGCGGACGGCCTCTACGAGGGAGGCGCAGACAGTGGCCACACTTTCCTGTTCACTCTCAACGAGCATTACGTGGTGGACGGAAATAACGGCGGAAACACCGCGCGCTGGATCAACCACAGTTGCACGCCGAACTGCGTGGCCTACTTGGTCGAGCACCCGTCCGGCGATCCCGCGCGCGACCGCATCGTCATCGACAGCCTGCACGATATTCAAGCGGGCGAGGAACTGACCTACGACTACGGCATCCGTCTGGCCGAGCGTCACACCGCGCGCATGAAAAAAATCTGGGCCTGCCGCTGCGGCGCTCCCGACTGCACCGGCACCATGCTCAAGTCCAAGAAGTAGCCGCTCAGTCACGCAGGGCGCGGCGGTTGCGCCACAGGAACAGGCTGAGCCAGACCGCGAAACCGATGCTGAAAATATTGATGACGATCTCCGCCGCCATCGGCGCACTGATCGCCGCGTACATGCCGTTCCACAGGTTGTAGGCGATGTCGATGTAGCCGAGGAAGAAGAATCCGCCGGCCGTCAGCAATCCCCACAGCAGCGCAGGCTCGCGGCCGCGCCGCAGGTTCAGCGCGCACAACACGGCGCAGAGCGCGACGAATCCGTCCGGCAGCGGAAAATTCCGCTCGAACATGCGGTAGCAGTTCTCGCTGCTGGCCTGCACCTCGCCGCCGGTGAAGTAGGAAATCCAGTACAGCACGATGCCGAGGGCGGCGAGCCACAACAATGCCAGTGTGATGGTTTTGTTTCGCATGTCGGTTACTTTAGCCATTGTAATTAGCGACCACCCTGACAACCTTTCCGCCCGCATCGAATTCCATGAACTCGCCGGTCTTCGTGCCCTTCTGATTCGCGTAGTACAGCACGACACTGGCAAGGCCCCACATCACATCGGCCAGCTCAAACTTGAGGCCCGGATATGCTTCAAGTCCCCGCTTGAAATATGCGCGCAGCGCTTCCCCGCCTGTCACCGTTCCAGACGGATCGTTCAGTATCTTCGCCGCGACTGGAGAAACCAGAACCACGTCCGGCGAGTAGTGAGACATGATTTCATCGAGGTCATGCGAATTCCATGCCCGAACCCAGTGATCCGCAAATTGATGCGCTTCTTTCCCGGTGAGCATCTCTTCCTCTCTTTACCCGCTCTGTTTAAATCGGCCTGCAATTCTGTTCTGTATTATTTACTAATTGTAATTAGTGTAAGCATTTAATAACAAGAATCATCACAGCAAGGGCGGGAGCGGGTGCCGACACGGTGCTTGCCCGAAGGGCAATGGGTGCGGGAGGCACCCGAAGCCCGTGACTAAACTAAGGTCGGCACCCCACCGCCCACTCCCGCACCAGTTTTGCTGCGCAAAAACACCGTGTCGCGTGCGGGTGACGCAAAATCCGCTCAGACGAACACCGCGCCTTTGAACAGCCGCCGCGCGGTGCGGCTGGCGATGCCGCACACGCTCAGGCCAAGATCGGCGGCGTGCACGAATACCGCTGCGTTACCGGCATTGACCAGCGCATGAACACCGCCGGAATGCCGCGTGCGTTCATGCGGCGCGCCTCCGCTTCAGCACCATGCGTTCGATCGCCGCACCGGCCAGCTCGCTGGCGACAAACAGCCACAGCGCCGACGGCGCGCCGCGCAGCAGCAGGAAATACGCCAGCGCCGCGGCGACCGCGAGCCGCCCGAAGAGGTCGGCGCGCATTAGCAAGGTGTCATCCGGGCGCAGAACCCGGCAGCCGTTCCACAACACGCCGAGAATGCCGGCCAGGCAGCAGAACAACGATACGAACATCGGCATGGGGAGAAACGCGCCGGGCGAACCCGCGAGGCCAAACCAGGAGAACAGCCAGGCCACGACGTAATCGTTGAGCCACGGCAGCGCCAGCGGCGCGGTGATGGCGAGGTCGAACTGTGCGACCGTTCGCACCCATTTTGTTTCGGCTAAAAGCATCGGCGGCCTTTTGGCGGATAATCGGAAAACCCTTCGGCCCGGAAGTCTAACGATGTCCGACCTCATCCTGCACCACTATTCCACTTCGCCATTCTCGGAAAAAATCCGCGCGGTACTCGGCTACAAGCAACTTGCGTGGAAATCCGTGTTCACGCCGTCGATCATGCCCAAGCCGGATCTGACCGCGCTCACTGGTGGCTACCGCAAGGCACCTGTGCTGCAAATCGGCGCGGACATCTACTGCGACAGCAAGCGCATCGTGCGTGCGCTCGACAGCCTGAGCTCACAGCGGCCGCTAGTGCCCAGAGGGCAGGAAGCGGTTTGCGCAGCGATGGAACAATGGACCGAGCAGGTGCTGTTTTTTCTGGTGATTCCCATCGTGTTCCAGCCGCAGGGCATGGCGCACTTTTTCGGCAAGCTGGCGCCCGCCGCGGTCGCGGGATTCCAGAAGGATCGCGAGGCCCTGTTCGCGGGCGGCACGGCCAAGCGTCCGTCCAAAACCGCCACGCACAACGAGCTGCCCGCGTTCCTGAGTCATGTGGATGCGCAGCTTGCCGCTGCGCCTTTCCTGCTCGGGCCGGCGCCCACGGTGGCGGACTTCTCCGTGTATCACCTGATCTGGTTCATACACAGCAATCCCGGCGTCAGGGCCTATCTCGATCCCTATCCGAACCTGCTCGCCTGGATCGCGCGCATCGCCGCTTTCGGCCACGGCAGAGCTGAAAAAATGACCGGCGAGGAGGCGGTGAAAATCGCTCACGACTGCCAGCCGCGCGCACCTGAAGGCGTCGCGGCAGCCGATCCCAGCGGCCTGAAACCGGGCGACAAGGTGTCGGTCAACGCCATCGACTACGGCACCGATGCCGTCACCGGCGTGCTCGCGCATTCATCCATTCACGAGGTCGCGGTGCGCCGCGTCGATACGCGTGCCGGTGAGGTGGTGGTGCACTTCCCCCGCGCGGGATTCAGGATTGCGGCAGCCTGATTGAGTGCCCGCCAACTGCGGCGTAGGATGATTCGGCGCTGTGTTCCGGCGCCTGTATTGAATTGGGGAGAAATGTCATGACACTCTGTCCGGTTGCCCTCGCTGTCGGTTGCAGGAAGTGCCCCGTGTTCAAGATCTGTCCGGCGAAAAGCATCATCGGCGATTACAAGCCCGATGCGCCGCCGCAGAAAAACGACAACAAGAAATCTGGCTCCTGATTCGGAGGTTCGCGACATGGGTGAAGTGCGCACGCACTACGGCGCCTGCAATCTTTGCGAGGCGATCTGTGGCCTCGAATTCAAGGTGCGGGACGGCAAGATTCTCTCGGTGCGCGGCGACGAGGCAGACCCGTTTTCGCAGGGCCATATCTGCCCGAAGGCGGTGGCGCTGAAAGACATCCACGAAGACCCCGACCGCCTGCGACGGCCGGTAAAGCGTACGCCATCCGGCTGGCAGGAAATTTCCTGGGACGAGGCTTTCGACCTCGTCGCGGATCGTCTGCTCACGGTGCGCACGCAGCACGACGCGAACAGTATCGGCGTCTACCTAGGCAATCCCAGCGTGCACAACTACGGCAGCCTCACGCACGCGCAGCAGTTGACCGGCCCGCTGAAAACGCGCAGCCGCTTTTCCGCTACCTCGGTGGATCAACTGCCGCACCAGCTCGTCGCCTACTGGCTCTACGGACACCAGTTGCTGCTGCCGATTCCCGACATCGACCGCACGCAGTATTTTCTCGTGCTCGGCGCCAACCCGATGGCGTCCAACGGCAGCCTGATGACGGTGCCGAATTTCCGCGGGCGGCTGAAAGCGCTGCGCGGGCGCGGCGGGAAAATGATCGTGATCGATCCGCGCCGCAGCGAGACCGCTGCCGTCGCGGATGAACATCATTTCATCCGCCCTGGTGCCGACGCAGCCCTGCTGTTTGCCATCCTCAACACGTTGTTCGAGGAAAAACTTGTCAAGCCCGCCGCGCTGGAAAACCTGCTCGACGGAATCGATGCGGTGCGCGGCGCTATCGCACCCTTCACTGCCGACCGCGCGGCCGTGGCCACAGGTATCGAAGCCGGCACCATCCGCCGCATCGCGCGCGAGTTCGCCGCCGCCGAAAGCGCGGTGTGCTACGGCCGCATCGGCGTTTCGACGCAGGCCTACGGCGCGCTGTGCCAGTGGGCGATCCAGCTGATCAACATCGTCACCGGCAATCTCGACCGGCCCGGCGGCGCGCTGTTCACCACGCCTGCCGTGGACCTCGTCGAGGGCGCGGGCTCCAAGCCGGGCCATTACGCGGTGTGGAAGAGCCGCGTGCGCGGACTGCCGGAGTTCGGCGGCGAGCTGCCGGTGGCGGCGCTGGCCGAGGAAATCCTCACGCCAGGCGAAGGCCAGATCCGCGCCATGATCACGGTTGCTGGCAATCCGGTACTGTCCACACCCAATGGCCGCCAGCTCGACGAGGCCTTCGCTGCGCTCGATTTCATGGTCAGCGTGGACTTCTACCTCAACGAAACCACGCGCCACGCGCATGTGATCCTGCCGCCGACCTGCGCGCTGGAACACGACCACTACGACCTGATCTTCAACGTATTCGCGGTGCGCAACACCACGCGCTACAACGCGCCTTTGTTCGAGAAGCCGGAAGGCACGCTGCACGACTGGGAAATTTTCAGCGAACTGGGTAAACGCCTCAGTGCGAAACTCGGCGTGAAGCCCGGCCCAGCACCACGGCCCGACCAGATCATCGACATGAGCCTGCAGACCGGCCCCTACTCCGCCGCGAAGAAGCATCCGCAGGCGCTGAGCCTGAAGAAGCTGAAAGAGCACCCGCACGGCATCGATCTTGGCCCTCTACAGCCTTCGCTGCCTGCGCGCCTGCAGACCGCCGACAAGCGCATCCATTGCGCGCCGCCGGAACTCCTCGGCGACCTGCCGCGCGCCGAGCGCGATCTCCTAGTCGCACGCAGTAGCGAGCTGACCCTGATCGGCCGGCGCCACCTGCGCAGCAACAATTCCTGGATGCATAACTCAGAGCGGCTGGTAAAGGGCAAGGATCGCTGCCTGCTGCTGATGCACCCGCAGGACGCGTCGGCGCGCGGATTCAAGGACGGCGAGCGGGTGCGCGTGCAATCGCGTGTCGGCGCAGTCGAGGTGCAGCTGCACGCGACGGAGGAGATGATGCCTGGCGTGGTGAGCCTGCCGCACGGCTGGGGCCATGCGCGCGGCGGTGTGGCGCTACAGGTCGCGGCGGAACATGCCGGCATCAGTATTAACGACCTCACCGACGACCATCGGCTCGATGTGCTCTCCGGCAATGCCGCGTTGAGCGGCGTGACGGTATCGGTTGAATCCTGCACCGCGTAAAAATCGCGCCGCTCCTGCGCATCCCTGCGCCCGTGGCATTCGGGCATCCTGCCCATCAAAAAAAACCGCGGCACGAGGCCGCGGTTTTCATACAACCGGTAAAGCTTACAGAGGGCGGATCTGCGAAGCCTGCAGGCCCTTGGGGCCGCGCTTCACTTCAAACGACACCTTCTGGCCTTCCTTCAGGGTCTTGAATCCAGAACCCTGGATTTCCTTGAAGTGGGCGAACAGGTCTTCACCACCGCCATCCGGGGTGATAAAGCCAAAGCCCTTGGCGTCGTTAAACCATTTAACCGTACCGTTAACCATAGTAGTCATGCAACGTTCCTTTGAACATAAAGTTGAGACGGGCGTATGCCCGTGGGGTGCAAGGCGATCAAGAAACGTAGCCGGGGGACTGACATCATCCCCGCGTAAAAAATCGGGGAACAACCTTCGCGGTGAATACATACTTGAAACGACTGCGGGTGGAACTCTAGCAGCTTTCCTGCGCGGGTGTCGAACCGCTTGCAACGCGAGACCGGGCGAAATGCGAGGCATCGAGTCCTATTTTCCCACTTTTCAGCCCACCCGCCTACGGCTAACCTGATTGAAAATTTGTGGTTAATAGCATACTTATTATTTTATACATAAATATAATAAAACAATTCGTGGCATCAGAAATGCGAGAGCGGGTGGTGAAAAAACGGAGATCAGCCCGGCACTTCGGCGGACACCAGCGATTCGTGGCTGCTGTGGGTTTCGGCGATGGACGACACCAGGTACTGCGCCAGATGTTGTTCGAGCCAGTACACCGGCTGGCCGAAGCGGCCGGCCGCGACGAAACCGACATGGCCCCCACTGCGCGCCACTTCCAGCGTCACCGAGGGAGCCAGTTGCCGCGCCTTGGGCAGGATGTCTGGCCCCATGAACGGATCGTCCGCGGCGTTGACGATCAGCGTCGGACGGCGGATCAGCTTGAGAAACTGCGCGCTCTCGCAACGCGCGTAGTAATCGGCGGCGTCGCGGAAACCGTGCAGCGGCGCGGTGTAGGCGTCGTCGAACTCGATGAAATCGCGCGCGCGCAACGCTCCTTCGAGGTTCACGCCATCCGGCACCGGCACCACTGCATGCTTCCTGCGCAGCATGGCGCGCAGGTCTTTCAGCAGGCTGTCCTGGTACTGGCGCGAAAAGCCCTCGCGTAAACGCTTTGCGCAAGCCATCAGCCGGAACGGCGCGCAGATGGCCGCAGCCACCGACACCAGCGCGCGATCGCCCTCCTCCGCCATGTATTTCAAAAGCACGTTCGCGCCCAGCGACCAGCC
>JBOICL010000193.1:0-3192 GCA_050740055.1 Stenotrophobium sp. | reverse complement strand
TTGCGCACGTGGTACTCGATCCACTCCTTGTTGATGGTGATGTCGCCCTCGAAGAAGTGGAAATTCGGCTTGCCCAGCAGGTCGCTGATGCGGTCGGTGCTCATATCCATGCCGTACACATGCCAATCCGTCGTCTCAAGGATGCGCTTGGAAAGGTGGTGGCCGATGAAGCCATTGACGCCGAGAATCAGGATTTTTTTCATGGGGTGGCTCGGAAAGGTTCGGAGTAGAGAGTGAACGGAATCAGCCTAACAGCGGTAATTCTGCATTGCCAAAACGTGAACGGAATCCAGCAGCGTCCAGTTCAGCGCCATCAAGCTGCGCAGACAGGACGCGCAGGCAACGGCCATCGCCGCAACGGGCCAGCAATTGGTTGTTTTCCACGAACAGCGCAGGCGCTCCGGCCGAGGTAGCGTGTGCCGCCAGCGTACGCCAGATCACCAGCCGGCCTTGCGGCAGATCGGAGAACGCGCCGGGATAGGGATGCGTCACCGCACGCACGAGGTTGTGGATCGTCTCCGCGGACTGCGGCCAAGCGATGCGGCCATCCTCGGCCTTGCGACCGCTGAAATACGCGCCCTTGGACAGGTCCATAGGCGTGAGCTTCGCGGTCCCCGTGATCAGTGCAGGCAGGCAGCGGTGCAGCACAATTTCCGCCGCGACCAGCACCTTGCCGAAGACTTCCTCGGCGGTGTCATCCGGCAGAATCGGTACCACCATCTGATCGACAATGGCGCCCGCGTCGGGCTTCTCCACCATCTGGTGCAGCGTCGCGCCGGATTCGCTCTCGCCGTGGATCACGGCCCAGTTGATCGGCACACGGCCGCGGTACTTGGGCAGCAGCGAGCCATGCATGTTGTAGCAGCCGCGCTTCGGAATATTCAGAATCGCGGGCTTGAGCATGTTGCGATAGTAGAACGAGAACAGGAAATCCGGCGCCGCTTCTTGCAGCCGCGCCAGCGTGTCCTCATCGTGCGGATTCGCGGGCGTGAGCACCGGAATGCCGTGCAGTTGCGCCAGCGACTTCACGCTGCCGAACCAGATGTTCTCGCCCGCCGCGTCCTCGTGCGTCACCACCAGCTTCACGTCCACGCCCTGCGCCAGCAGCACCGACAGGCAGCGCACGCCGACATTGTGATAAGCGAAGACGACGGCGGAAGTCATGCTCAGGTGTTTTCCTTTTGCAGGATTTCGGAAATCAGGTAACGCGGCCGCTGTTGCACCTGCTGGTAAATGCGGCCGATGTATTCACCGAGGATACCGATGCCGAACAGAGCGATGCCGATCATGAAAAAGGCGATGGCGAACAGGGTGAACAGTCCGCCTTCTTCGGGGCCGACGATGAGGCGGCGAATCAGCAGATAGATCACGAACAGGCCGGAGCCTGCCGATATCGCCATGCCCATCATCGAAAACGCCTGCAGCGGCACCAGCGAGAAACCGGTCATGAGGTCGAAATTAAGGCGGATCAGCTTGTACAGCGAATACTTGGATTCGCCGGCAAAACGCTCTTCGTGCTTGACGATCACTTCCGCCGGGTGCTGCGAATAGGAGTAGGCCAGCGCCGGAATGAAGGTATTCATCTCCTGGCACTGGTTGATGGTCTGCACCACGCGGCGACTGTAGGCGCGCATCATGCAGCCGTGGTCGGTGATTCGGATCGGCGTGATGAGTTCGCGGATGCGGTTGATGATGCGCGAGGCTACGTGACGCCACAGCGAATCGTTGCGCTTCTCGCGGATCGAGCCGACGTAGTCGTAACCCTCGTCCATCTTCGACAGCAGCTTGGCGATTTCCTCCGGCGGATTCTGAAGGTCGGCGTCTATGGTCACGATGCGTTCGCCGCGCGCATGCTCGAAGCCAGCGAGAATCGCGCGGTGCTGGCCGAAGTTGCCGTTGAACAGAATCACCCGCGTCACGTCCGGACGCTTTTCGTATTGCGCGCTGAGAATGCCGGGAGAACGGTCGCGCGAGCCATCGTTGACGAAGATCACTTCGTAACTGATTTTCAGCGCGTCCAGCGCGGGGTAGAGCCGCGCGAACAGCGCTTCGAGTACGGCCTCTTCGTTGTAGACGGGAATGACGACGCTGAGATTGGGAGTCATGGCAGTCATAGTGCGGGGCGCAATACGGTGGTGACGGCAGCACAGACACGGCGCACATCGGCGGCGCTCATGTCCGGGAACAGCGGCAGCGTCACCGTGGAGCGGCCGATGCGCTCCGCGACGGGAAAATGACCTTCCTTGAAACCCATGCCGCAATACAGCGTGAACAAGTGCATGGCGGGGTAATGCACGCCGACGCCGATGTCCAGTTGCTTCATCTTCGCGATGAATTCGCCGCGCGTTATTTTCATCTTCGCTATCGGCAGCAGCGGCTGGAACATGTGCCAGTTGCCGTGGCTGAATTCCTCCGGCGGCAGTTCGCAGCCGAGGCCGCGGTCGAAGCAACGAAAGTATTCGCGCGCCAGTTCACGGCGTTTCGCGGTCACCGTCTCGACGCGCTGGAGCTGATGAATGCCGATGACCGCGGCGATGTCGGTGAGGTTGGATTTGCCGCCGAGTACGTCCACGTCCATGCCGCCGTCGGCGAAGCGCGTGACGCCCTGCAGGCGCAGCTTCTCGAACAGCTTCGCTTCCTCTTCCGTGTTCATCACCAGGCAGCCGCCTTCGCCGGTGGTGATGTTCTTGTTGGCGTGGAAGCTGAAGGAAATCAGGTCGCCGTCCGTGCCGATCTCGCGGCCCTTCCAGTTCGCGCCCATGGACTGCGCGGCATCCTCGATCACGCGCAGCTTATGCCGGCGCGCGATGTCGTAGAGGCGCTCGCGGTCCACCGGCAGGCCGCAGAGATCGACCGGGATGATTGCCTTGGTGCGCGGCGTGATCGCGGCTTCCACCGCGTCGAGATCGATGTTGCGCGTAACCGGATCGACGTCGGCGAATACCGGTTTGGCGCCGACCGTGAGGATCACGTTAGCGGTGGCAACCCAGGACAGCGGCGTGGTGATGACCTCGTTACCCTCACCTATGCGGCACAGGCGCAGCGCCAGTTCCAGCGCAGCGGTGGCGGAGTTGAGCACGCGTACCGGCCGGCCGCCGTAGCGGGCCGACAGGGCGGCCTCGAATTCCTTGACCTTGGGACCGCTGGTGATCCAGCCGGAGCGCAATACATCGCCGACGGCGGCGATGGTCG
>JBOICL010000192.1:0-1201 GCA_050740055.1 Stenotrophobium sp. | reverse complement strand
GGCGTGGGCAAGGCCAGCGGCGGCGGCGGTCACCGTGGATCGATGACGAATCTGCCCGGCAGCGTCAACGGCAGCAATCAGTATGGTTGGAAACAATTTAAGAGTGACGTAAAAAGTGGGTATGATTCTGTAACTAGTTTGGGACAAGGTGGCGATAGCGGCAAAACCACGCCGGATGCCGGTAGTACGAAGCAGCATGATCCAGACTATACCCCACCAAACTGGAAGCCACCGGAATACACGCCTCCCAAGAAAGGCGACAATGGGAAAGGCAGCAATGGCTCCCAGGTCGGCGACGACCCTGACGTCGGCAGCGCCCAGAACAAGGGCCCCGTCGGCCGCATCAACAAGAATAGAGGTCCGCACGTCGGCGGTGACGATCCCAACAAGGGCCGCACCGGAGCCCTCAACGGTACCTCGGGCGCCAACCAGGGCCGGGCTTATCACGTGCCGGACCGCGGCGGCGATCCATCGCCGCTGACGCAGAAATCGAAGTCGGAGAAACTGGATTCCGGGAAACTGCAAAGGTACAACATCGACCCCGGCCCCAAAGGCAGCGGCGGTTGATGGCGCGGCGCAGCGTATCCCCAACCGCCAATCCGGCGACTACAGGAGGACAGGCAAATGAACAAGCACGCACTTCCGATCACGATGGCCATGGCCGGGCTGCTGGCAAGCGCCGCGGCGGCGGCCGCCACACCCGTAGGCAGCCAGCGCATCCTGAGCAAAGATCAGGCCTGCGAAATCACCGTGCCTGCGGGTTGGAAGCTCGACAAATGGAACAAGAGCGACGCCAAGGCCGCGGATAAATCCATCACCGCAAGCATTGAAAGTCCCCATCCCCACTTCACGCTGGCCCAGATCAAACCGATTGTGCAGGGCAGCCTGAAGCCGGTCGAGACTTTCGAGGACAGCCCGCAACGGCTCTGGTACCACTACCAGTTCGATCAATACGGCGCCGGCACCCACTGGTATGTCGGCGTACCCCGCAAGGGCGGCATCTGCGCCGCGACCATCATTTTCAAGAAAGCGTCGCAGGCCGACCTGGCGAAGCAGATCGCGCTGTCGGTCAAGCCGGCGTCGTGACAGCGGAACTACAAGCACAAGAAGTTTCCATTCATCCAGAACCGGGGGAACCGATGATCGACACCCAACGCATCAAGAACATCCTGTTGACGCCGCGCAGCGAATGGCCGGTGGT
>JBOICL010000191.1:0-1610 GCA_050740055.1 Stenotrophobium sp. | reverse complement strand
GGTGTCGTCCTGCGAGCCGTCGTCAACCACGATAATTTCTGCATCCGGCTGAACCAGACGCAGACGCGGCAGCAAAGTGGTGAGCGCCGCCGATTCGTTCTTGGCGGGCAGAATGATGCTGATCTTTTTCAAATGGTCACCGGAAACGCAGCGGGCTTTGGGAATTCTAAGTCGGCGAATGATGCATGAATTGTGGATGACTGGGGAGTTTTCCCCTCCCTCTCCCCTCTCCCATAAGAGGGCAAAAATTTCTGCGCTGTCCCATTCCTGCGCCCTGCTTATAGGCACACGCATAATGCGGGTTGACTAGAAGGTATTGTAAGTACAAGATTTCGCGAGTCCTCTTGGCGAAAAACTGACGTGGCGATCAACCCGCAAATGGCAGCATCCGGTGGCTTTCTCGGCGGTCTGGCGCGGCGGCTGGTTGCCGATGGGCTGATTGCCGAGGAACTGGCGCGGGAATGCCAGCAGAAAGCTTTGAAGGGCGGAACGCCGTTCGTCTCGCTGCTGGTTGAAGGCAAGCTGGTCGCACCGATCAAGATCGCGGAAGCGGCCAGCGTCGAGTTCGGTGTGCCGCTGATGGACATCAACGCGCTGCAGATCGATCCGCAAGTCATCAAGGACGTCAACGAAAAAATCCTGCGCAAATCGCATGCGCTGCCGATCTTCATCCGCGGCAAGAAGATGTACGTGGCGGTTGCGGACCCCACGAATCTGCAGGCGCTGGACGACATCAAGTTCGCCACCGGCAACACCACCGAGCCGGTGCTGGTTGAAGAGGACAAGCTCAAAAAGGCGATTGACGCGGCGCTGAGCGCCCTCGAATCAGCCTCGATGGATACCGCCGACTCCGATCTCGAAAACCTCGATATCGTCGAAGGCGGCGAAGAAGACACCGGCCCCGACGTAACCAAGTCCGACGCCGACGACGCACCCATCGTGAAGTACGTGAACAAGATCATGATCGACGCCATCAACCAGGGCGCGTCCGACATCCACTTCGAACCCTTCGAAAAGATGTACCGCATCCGCTATCGCCGGGATGGCGAACTCAAGCTGATCGCCACACCGCCGGTGCAGATGGGCAGCCGGCTTGCGGCGCGCGTGAAGGTGATGTCGCGGCTGGATCTGGCGGAGCGCCGCATTCCGCAGGACGGCCGCATCAAGCTGAACCTGTCGAAAACCAAGGCGATCGATTTCCGCGTCAGCACCTGCCCGACCCTGTTCGGCGAGAAGATCTGCTGCCGTATTCTCGACCCCAGCAGCGCGCAGCTCGGCATCGATGCGCTGGGCTATGAGCTGGAGCAGAAGGACGCGTATCTGAAAGCACTGCAGCAGCCGCAGGGCATGATCCTGGTCACCGGGCCCACCGGTTCCGGCAAGACGGTGTCGCTCTACACGGGCCTGAACATCCTCAACACCGAGGACATCAACATCTCCACCGCGGAAGACCCGGCGGAAATCAACCTGCCCGGCATCAACCAGGTGAATGTTTACCCCAAGGTGGGCTTGACCTTCGCTGCCGCGCTGAAAGCCTTTTTGCGCCAGGACCCAGACGTGATCATGGTGGGCGAAATCCGCGACCTGGAAACCGCTGAGATCGCGATCAA
>JBOICL010000190.1:0-2052 GCA_050740055.1 Stenotrophobium sp. | reverse complement strand
GTGTTCCACGAAGACGTGCCGCCGATGACCGAGGACGAGGTCAACGCCGCATTCATCGAATGCTATGGCAAGCTGCCGCACAAGCTCTACCTGGATTTCGACGCCACGCGGCCGGTTAAATCCGGCTCCATCGGCTCGGTGTATTTCGCCAAGAAACCGTTCATCGAAGACGGCAGGGAAGTGCTGCGGCCGGTGGTGATCAAGGTCGGGCGCCAGAACATCGACCGCGAATTCGCCATCGGCAAGCTGGTGATGGGCCTCGCCATCATGTCCTCGCAATACTGGGCGCCGCATTCCAAGCTCGCGCCTTTCTTGCGAGCGATGCAGGAGCAGGTGGACGAATTCGTTGCCGGCTTCATGGAGGAATTGGATTTCGAGGAGGAGGCGAAGAACCACCTGCGCTTCTACCAGCGCAGCCTCTCCAGCGGCAGCTACCGCGTGCCCGCACTGTATTCCAGTTCGCGCCGCATTCTCGAAATGGAATACGTCAGCGACGCCGACAGCCTCACGCGCACCCTGCGCAAGATGCCGAAAAGCCAGCGCCGCGCGTTCCAGTTCCAGATCGCGGAGCGCCTGCTCTACACCGTGCTGCATCACATCTTCGTCTACCGCGAAATTCACGGCGATCTGCATCCCGGCAACATCATGATCGGCTCCGACGGCGCGCTGCACCTGATCGACTGGGGCAACGTGGTGTCGCTCGACGGCAAATGGAGCGCGGTGTGGGATTATCTGGCTGGCGCCGTGCTCGCCGACACCGACCTGCTGACCGATGCGCTGATTCGTGTCAGCACGCAGCCGGAGGCGAACCTCAAGCGCCGTGCCGAGATCAAGGCCTTTCTCGATGAGACGCTGCACAAGAAACACGTGCGCACTCTGAGCCGCCGCAACTTTGTTTTCGAACTGCGCCGCGGCGGCATGGAAGGCCTGCATCGGCGCGGCCAGGCGGTGCTGCAACTGATGTCGAACACACAGCAGATCGGGCTGGTGTTGCAGCGCGACTACCTGCACCTATCGCGTGCGCTGTTCGCGGCGGCCGGCAGTTTTGGCTCGCTCTACGAGGACACGCCGAAGAAATTCCTCGCCCGCGATCTAGCCCTGGGCCTGGCGCGCATGCCGCTCACCGCGACGCAGGACCAGTTGCAGCGCACGCTTGCGGCCCTGCGGCTGCGGCTTTCGCGCCTGCCGATGCCGGGCGGCCTGCGCAGGCGTCTGCGGCCGCCGCAAGCCGCGCTACCCGCCAAGCCCGTGGCACACGCCTGATGCTGTATCCGCTGGCGCGCGCGGCGCTGTTCCGGCTCGATGCGGAGCAAGCGCACGAACTCACGCTGAACCTGTTCCGTCATTTCCCGAAACTCGCCACTGCGCCTTTCAACTGCGCGGTCACGCCCGATCCGGTCACGTTGATGGGGCTGAAGTTCCCCAATCGCGTCGGCCTGTCCGCGGGGCTGGACAAGAACGGCGAATGTATCGAGGCCTGGGCTCGACTTGGCTTCGGCTTCATCGAAATCGGAACGGTCACTCCGCGACCGCAGCCGGGCAATCCGCGCCCGCGCATGTTCCGCCTGCCACGGCAGCAGGCGATCATCAATCGTCTCGGCTTCAACAATAAAGGCGTGGACTACCTGCTGGCGCGCGTGCGCGAATCGCGGGCGAGCTTTTCCGGAGTGCTCGGCATCAACATCGGCAAGAACTTCGATACGCCCATCGAGCGCGCGGCGGACGATTATCTGATCGGTCTGCGCAAGGCCTACGTGGCGGCCGACTACATCACCGTCAACATTTCCTCGCCCAACACCAAAAATCTGCGCGACCTGCAGGACGAGGAACGCCTGGATGACCTATTGCGCCAGCTCGCACAGGCGCGCGCAGAACTGGCGCAGCGGCACGGTGTGCAGCGGCCGCTGCTGGTCAAAATCGCCCCCGACATTTCGCAGGCGCAGATCGTGCATATCGCCGCAGCGGCGCAGAAACATGGCATCGACGGCCTGATTGCCACCAACACTACGGTGAGCCGGCCCGGACTCGAACGCGAGCCGCTGGCGGTAGAGC
>JBOICL010000189.1:0-1735 GCA_050740055.1 Stenotrophobium sp. | reverse complement strand
TGAATATCGGCTTGATCGCGGGGATTGCGGTCAGTGCCGCGGCGCTGATCGGCCTGACCCTGTATCTGCTCTGGTGCGCGCGCCGCGCGCCGGTGGTCACCGGCTGCGATGCGCTGGCCGGCGAGATCGCGGAAGTGGAGCAGGCGTTCGAGCGCGAAGGCTGGGCGCGCGTACGCGGCGAGCGCTGGTGCGTACGCAGCGGACGGCCGATGCAGGCGGGCGAACGCGCGCGCGTGACCCTTGTGGATGGACTGATTCTGCATATCGAGCCGCTCAACAAAACCTGAGGTGCACCATGTTCGGATTCCTTGGCGTCGTCGTTGTGGTCATCGCCGCTCTGCTGTTTGCGGCGTTCAAGGTGCTCAACGAGTACGAGCGCGGTGTGGTGCTGACGCTGGGCCGCTACACCGGCACCAGGGGGCCGGGTCTGGTGATCATCGTGCCGCTGGTGCAGCACATGCTGCGCGTCGATCTGCGCGTGGTGGTGATGGACGTGCCGCCGCAGGACGTGATCACGCGCGACAACGTCTCGGTCAAGGTCAACGCGGTGGTCTATTTCCGCGTCATCGACGGCGCCAAGGCGATGCTGCAGGTCGAGAAGTATTACAACGCGACCAGCCAGCTGGCGCAGACCACGCTGCGCTCGGTGCTGGGCCAGCACGAGCTGGATAACCTGCTGACCGCGCGCGACGCGCTCAACCACGACATCCAGGCGACGCTGGACAAGCAGACCGACGCCTGGGGCATCAAGGTCACCAACGTCGAGATCAAGGATGTCGATATCAACGAGACCATGATCCGCGCCATCGCGCGCCAGGCCGAGGCCGAGCGCACGCGCCGCGCCAAGGTGATCCACGCCGAGGGCGAAATGCAGGCCGCGGAAAAGCTGCGCGACGCCGCGCACATGCTGGCGCAGGAGCCGCAGGCGATGCAGCTGCGCTACCTGCAAACCCTGATCGATGTCGCCGGCGACAAGAACAGCACCATCGTGTTCCCGTTGCCGATGGATCTCATTACGCCGCTGATGAAGAAGCTCAGTAAGGAATAGACGGGATTTCGTCTGGAAGCCTGCGCATGCTGAACGCGGTCTGGCGGTTACAGGCCGCATGATTGCCGCTATTCTTTTGCGCATGCGCAATCATGAAAACGCACAAGGCATGCACATCGCCTCTGGCCCGTTCGACTCCACCCTGAAACGCGCGCCATGAGCGCCTTCGCCCTGCTGCTGGTGTGCATGCTGCTCGGCGTGGGCTGCGCGCGCTATGCGCGGCCGCCCATCGGCTTGGCGCAGGCGCTGAACTGGTGGGTGATCAATCTCGCGCTGCCCGCGCTAGTGCTGGAACTGATCCCCACGCTGCATTTCGACACGAATCTGTGGCTGCTGGTCGTCTCGCAGTGGCTGGTGTTCGGCGGCGCTTTCCTGTTGTTCCATTTTCTGGGCCGGCGGCTGGGCTGGAGCAAGGGCCGCATCGGTGCGCTCATCCTCGTCTGCGGCCTGGGCAACACCTCGTTCATGGGCTATCCCATGGTCGCCGCCCTGCGCGGGCAGGACGGCCTGGCGCTGGCGGTGATCGCCGACCAGCTCGGTTGCTTCGTCATGCTGGCGCTGGGCGGCGTGGTCGTCGCTGTGATCTACGGCGGCGCGAAGGCGCATCCGCGCGAAATCGCGCGCCGCGTGCTGCTGTTCCCTGCATTTCTGGCGCTGCTCGCCGGCATCGTCGTGGGCGCTGCCGGC
>JBOICL010000188.1:0-1360 GCA_050740055.1 Stenotrophobium sp. | reverse complement strand
GCTCGCCGGAATCGGCCATGAAGCCGAACACCGGCGATACCGAATGCTCGCCATCGGCATTGCTGCGCGCACCCTGACCATTGCCGTTGATGTCGGCGCAGAAATTTCCGGTGATGTCGCCGTGCTGAGTCAGGCCACCATAGATGAACGTTGCCGCCTGGTCGTACTGCGACGCGATGACTGCGGAATACTTGTGCGGCACGCTGTAGTTGAACTTGTTCATCGGGATGGTCCACACCACGCAGCCCTTGAACAGCGGCATCAGGCTCATCGCCTGCGGCATCTCGCCCTCGGCATCGATGATCGAATTGCGGTCGCTGATGATCTCGATCGGGGACAACACCGCCATGGTGTGCGGCAGGTCCGGCCAGATGTTCTGCAGCAGACCGGTACACAATGCGGCCTTGAACGAAGCGATGTTGGTATTCACTGAGCGGTTCAGGAACTGCGGTGCGCTGCCGCGAAAATCGAGAATCATGCGGTCGCCCTTGACCGTGATCGCGAGCGAGATTTTCTGCATCGCGTTTTCGCGCAGACTGGAATCCATGAACTGCAACACGCGGGTGGTGCCATCCGGCATTTCGCGGATACGGCGGCGCATCTCGGTTTCGGTATCCTCGAGATGCGTACGCAGCGTGCCGATCAGTCCTTCACGGCCAAACTGGTCAAGGATGGCGATGATGCGCTCGCGCAGGCGTATCACTGCATGCAGCTTGACCTTCATGTCCTCCAGTTGCAGCTTGGGGTCGCGTACCGAGTTCTGAAGGAAAGTCACCAGGTCGCGCTTGAGCTTGAAATTCTCGACCACCTTGAACGGCGACATCTTGGTGCCTTCGTCGTACTTGCTCTCTGCTGCAGCGGGCATGCCACCCGGTTCGCAGGCGCCGTTCTCGCCCTCGTGGATGGTCGCGGACAGCCAGCACACCAGCTCGCCCTTGTAGAACAGCGGCATCATCATCGACTGGTCGGTGTTGTGGATGCCACCATAACGCGCGTCGTTATGGATGAAGCCGTCACCGTCCTTGACGCCAACCGTCGGGTCGTTGGTCCAGTTCTTGATGATGAAACGGATCGGGTAGAAGCAGCAGGCAGCGAAGGCGATGATGCCGTGCGGCGCAATCATCGCCAGGTCGCCTTGCGCGGTATAGATGCCGGTCACAAGGTCGCCCCACTTCGCGCCGGGCGCTGCGCCCATCTGGTTGCACATCGAAAAAGCTTCGGACAGCGCGGCATTGATCAGACCGCGCACGTGATGGACATCATGCGGATCAAGACCCTTCTTGAGGATCGCATCCTCGGCCGGCGTTCGCGGCGAGGTGCTGTGATTGCGCATGATCTCGGGATCGGGCCCCAGCCACAA
>JBOICL010000187.1:0-1727 GCA_050740055.1 Stenotrophobium sp. | reverse complement strand
GAAGCGTTTTCCTATGAACCCGGCGCGCTGCATCCGGAGCAGGTGGAAATCCGCGTCGAGTATTGCGGCATCTGCCATTCCGACCTGTCGATGCTCGACAACGAGTGGCGGCGCACGGCGTATCCCTTCGTGCCGGGGCATGAAGTGGTCGGCATCGTCAGCGCCATGGGCACGCAGGCGCAAAATGTCCGCGCGGGCCAGCGCGTCGGCCTGGGCTGGCGCTCCGGCAGCTGCATGCACTGCACGCCCTGCCTGAGCGGCGACCAGCATCTGTGCCGCAACGGCGAGGAAACCATCGTCGGCCGCCACGGCGGTTTCGCCGAGCGCGTGCGCTGCCACTGGAGCTGGGCGCTGCCGCTGCCGCAGGGCGTCGATGCGGCCACCGCCGGGCCGCTGTTCTGCGGCGGCCTCACGGTGTTTTCGCCGATCTTCGAGCTGGGCGTGAAGCCCACCGACCGCGTCGGCGTCGTCGGCATCGGCGGACTCGGCCACTTGGCGATCCGCTTCCTCAACAAGTGGGGCTGCGAGGTCACGGCCTTCACTTCCAGCGCGGCCAAGCGCGATGAGGCGCTGCAACTCGGCGCGCATCAGGTGGTGGCGAGCAACGAGAAGGCGGCACTCAAGGCGCTCGCCGGAACGCTCGATTTCATCATCGTCACATCCAATGTCGCGCTGGACTGGCCGGCCTATCTCGCCGCGCTCGCGCCGCACGGGCAGCTGCACTTCGTCGGCGTGGTGCGCGAGCCGCTCAACATCAGTTCGGGCCAGATCATGAGCGGACAAAAATCGGTGTCGGCGTCGCCCATCGGCAGTCCGGCGACGGCGATGAAGATGCTGGAATTCTGCGCGCGCCACGGCATCGCGCCGATGGCTGAGGAGTTCCCGATGTCGCGCGTCAACGACGCCATCGCGCGCCTGCGCGCGGGCAAGGCGCGCTATCGCATCGTGCTGAAGAACGACTTCTAAATCTTGGGCCGGTGACGCGCCGCGCCGCGCACCGCATTCGCGCAGGCAACCGCCAATCCGTCAGCGGCCACTTTCGGGGCAGAGGGCCTTGATGCGGGCATGGTGGCGACCAGTGTCACCGGCGAGGCGCGCACGAATCCCTGTGCGGCGTCGTTCGCCTGAACGCCGCCCAGCAGGTCGGATACGCAGACCGCCATGTAGATCGCGCAGAACACCAAGCCGCCTGCGAGAAACCCGCTGGAAACCGCCAGGTCATCCACGGCGGCGACGGTCGAATAGGATCTCTTGAAGTGAGTGTGCATGGGGTCATCCTGGGTTGCGTGTATTCTGAATATCCATTTCGTTGCGAACCTTGCCCAAGCATGACCGGACGGTCATGAGCTTTATTCCAGTAGAGCTTGATGGGCAGCTTTCCGGGGCCTGTCTCAGAGATGCGGCGGGTGAGAAAAGGGTCGCAGGCGGCTTGATGTGTGCACCCGCTCTGCCCAGTTCAGGCTCGCCATGTGTTATTTAATATTGAATATATTTAATAATAGAATGCTTAATAGCACTTCAATTTTTCGATAAGCGACAGAGCGGGTGCCGACACGGTGCTTGCCCGAAGGGCAATGGGGTGAGCCAGGATTTCATGGACTGCCAGTGGCAGTCCATGCTGGCGAACGCCAAGCTGTGAAGCTTGGCCGGGGCGAAGCCGGGAGGTGCCCGAAGCCCGCGACCATCGCGAAGGTCGGCACCCCACCGCCCGCTCCCGCACCCGTTTT
>JBOICL010000186.1:0-6916 GCA_050740055.1 Stenotrophobium sp. | reverse complement strand
GTTTTCGAGAAAATATACTGGCAAAAGCTGGGCTGGCCTATTCGTTTGTATCGCCGACTCGTCCGGAATGAACGGATTCGCCGTGTGCTGCGTACTATCGCGCATTCCATATGGTCGAGGCCAGCATAGTGATGACGGGTAGTTCAGAGATTCAGCTCGTTTTGCCGGAAGTACGAATTGCATGCGTATTCAACGACGCGTATGCGCCGCACTTCGCGGCTTTGGCCGCCTCTCTCTCAGCCACGAGAGGTCCTGAGGCGCTGCACATTACAGTCATCGCTGACTCGTGCTTGACTTCGAAGGTGATCGACACGCTGGAACATTATCTCGCGACGCTGAATATTTCTATGGATGTTGTTAAGGTTCCAGACGCCGCCATCGGAAAACTGCCTCCTTGTGCGCCCTACCCGCCGCTCATCTGGTACCGGCTCTTACTGCCGGATCTTCTGCCCGCATGCGCGAAAGTACTTTATCTCGACACGGATACCCTGGCCCTGCAAAGTTTATGGCCGCTTTTCCAGGAAGATCTTGGGACGAATGTCATGGGTGCGATTGCCGAGCCTGCCACCATCTGGGAGGACCAGTGCAAATTAGTCGGCATAGACACGACGGAGGGCTACCTGAATTCCGGCGTACTCCTGATGAATCTCAAAATGATGAGGGACGAAGGCTTCACTGAGCGCGCCCTAGAGATTGCCAGAACAAAGAGTGAGATCCTTAAATTGCCGGATCAGGAAGTTCTTAATCTTGTGACAAAAGGACGATGGAAAAAGTTGCACCCCAAGTGGAATGCCATTTCATATCTCTGGCTAGACCCGCAAGCAGCCGCGGGAATTTATTCCAAGCTTGAATATTCGATTGCAGCTCATTCACCCGCGATCGTGCATTTTGAAGGGACCCCGGCTGTCAAACCCTGGCATTTCAGAAGCATTCATCCCCTCAGGGAAATCTATCGGCAAATGCGGGTGCAAACTCCTTGGCCGCTGAAAGAGCTTGAGGGTCGCTCGCCGATGGCGGCCATGCTGCGCCTGCTGCCGCTCAGGGGGCAGTATCTGATTGCACGAAGCAAGACGGCGATCTTCAAGCTTTCCGGACTTCGAAGGTAGGGCATCCCGCAGGATTGCTCGACTCGACAAATCACTCAGACGCAGACAAGAACAGGTGTTCGAGAGGTTTATCCTCTGGGCCTATCCTGGTTTTATCCAGAGCAGCGGTATCAATGCCGGATTCAAAGCTGATGTATCCCTGTTCATGCAGCAGTTTGCGGCAGGCAGCCCTGTCTTCGGCATTGAGGTGCTGATGCTCATAAACAATTAACTTTGGCCTGAACTTGGCAAACGGGAAGCGCCGGATGATCTCGTAATCGTAGCCTTCGGTATCCATTTGCAGAAGGTCCAACCGCCTGATTCCGGTCCGGTTGCAGAGTGTTTCAAACGTCAGCGAATCGACTTTGAGTTCGACTATCCGCTCTTCAATATCCGGGATGAGGTACTTGTGTTTCAGAAGGACATCCTTTCGGAAGGATCCCAGAGCGTGGTACCACTCCCAGACCTGTTCACCCGGTTTATGCTCGGCCAGTGCATAAAAAGGCAGCGATGCGTCCTGATCGGCGATTGCAGCGTTGACCAGTTTAATCCGTGGATGGCTGCCGTAGCGCTGACTTAAGCGCTTGAAGACATAGGGCACCGGCTCAAGCATGACGCCGCTCCAGCGTTTGCAGACGATTTGAGTCCGGAGCGGGTCCAAAGCCATGCCATCATTTGCACCAATCTGGATGAAAACGGCAGTCGGGTAGATTTTGCCAAAAAGATGTATGGCGTCTCTTACCGGATTGGGTTCCGCTGACCGCAACCGTCGATACTGACTGCGCAATGTTTCTTCCAGGCAGCCATCGGCAAGACCGAATACGCGTAATGCCCGGTTCAATCGCGACTGAGGTATGGTCATTGATTCAATATTCGGCTGATGGTTAATGAGTTTTAGCGGTGTGGCCTGGTCAAGCGGATTATGAGGATGCCAGATTCATTGCCTGCAACTTCCCCGGCACCTGCCGCATTTGGGACGATAACCAGAAACCCAGCATCAGACCAAAGGGAATGTATCCGTTTCTGTCCGTCAGAAATGGCTCAACCGTTCCATTGACGATCACCACCAGAGCGATAGCCTGAAACATCTGCGACAAGAAAAGAACCCGATGAGTTTGTTCTCGCTGCGCCTGGACGCGCAGCCGGATCCAGCAACCTATCATGCCTATCCACCAGAGCAGAATGCCCGTAGATCCGACAATCCCGCCGCACTGCAAAATTTGCAGGCCGCTGTTGTGGCTGTTGCGAATGTCTTCAAAGCCCTGGCCAAAGATCGGCGCCGCTTCAAATTTATCATAGGCTATTGCCGCAACAACGCTTCGCTCATCGTTTGATTTCTGAACCTGCACAGAATTATCCAGCAATCGGCTCAGGGCGCTACTGGAATCTTCGAAAGGGTTATCGCTCAGAAGAATGGAAGAGCTGACTGCCGCAATCGCCAGGACTCCCGTTGCGAGAATAAAAAGATCATTGCGGTGCACTGAGCGTCTGAAGGGATTTGGCAACCAGGCTGTGAACCCGAGAGTGGCAGCCAGCAGCGATCCGCGAGAGCCGGAGACCAGAATGGCATCAAAGAGCAGTGCTGTAGTGGCGACACAGACCCAGCGTACTGTCCTGGTACGTGCCGTGGTCGCCAGGTAAGTAGCTACCGGGGTCAGTAATGCGCATGTATAGGCCAGCGAGTTCGGGTGAAAGGCCAGCCCGGCAGGACGTCCAGCGAAAACCGTGGATTTATCGTACAGAAAAGGCACCAGAATTCCGTACTTGCTCAGGATAGCGACCAGTGCGCTGAGGCCGGTGCCTGCCAGCCAGAACCACAACATGCGATCGGTGCTTTCCCGGTCTGCACTAGTCAGCCACATGATGATGACTGGAATCACGAAAAGGGAAATTAGGAATTTCAGCCAGTTGATGAGATTGAGAGGTTCTGAATTATTTATAAAAGAAGCTAGGCCGGAAACAATCAGAAATGCAGCGGCAATAAAAATGAAAACGGGAATTGGCAGTTTTGTTCTGTTCAGCACAGTGCGGATTAAAAACAGCAATATTGCGGCCAGCAGGAATGCATCGCTCCAGGACAATGTGCCTGGAACCAATAGCCATGCGGTGGCCGGGCAGAAAAAAAAAGCTGCGCCAAGCAGCCATTCAATTGTCGTTGGGCGTGAAGACTGGTTCGCAAACGTATGCTTCGTGAAAATCGGCGCGCTATCCAGGGGGGTGGGGTGCAAGAAACGCGCTGTATTTCGCATAGGGACGGCCAATCTGCTATGACTTAAATCGTTTCAGTTTTTTGCAGTTCAAACAGAAACATGTGATCCATTACGCCCATGAGTTCGCGTACTGCCGGGTCGTCAAATACAGGCTCTTTCACAATCAGACGATAGCCCAGTTTTTCGATTAGAGGCAGAAAATCTTTTTTTGTGAAATCGGGTTCGGTCGCCAGGAATTCTTCCGATTCGTTGGGAATGATCATCAGGTGGCGCACACCCATCTGTGCCACTCGCGTCAACCACCACTCCACCGCGGCATACGTGCACTCAGAAAAGCTGTGGATATTCAGCGCGAGGTCGTAGCCTTCTGCCTGCTCAAAGTGCTGCTCCACTTCATCCAGCGGGACCACCCGAGTCTTGCCGGAGAGTCCGCGATGCTTAAGGTAGAACTCGCTGAGGAAAGTGGATTCAGGTACCGCATCCACGCAGGTGTAAGTACGTACTGCGGGATTGGCGGTCAGCATCCGGTAAGCCATGCGCCCGTAACCGGCACCGATGTCCAGAACGCGCAAATCACTACGTTCAAGTACGCGCAAATGTCTGTGCAGGAAATTGAGTTCCAGTACCGAGTCCAGTAGATCACGGCTCACCCGGCCAATACCAGGATACTCGCAAGTCTGGCAGCCAAACGCTCCGTCTTCGGTGAGGCTGTTCAGCAGTCCCGCCGCATCCTTGCCGCGTACTGCATCGGCGAAAATAAAATAGACCAGTCTGGAAACAAAAGGATCATTGCGCAAATAAGAGAAGATATAGGCGTTGTTCGCGCGAAATTTCCGAAGATCTACCGTGCCCCAGCCCATGTCGGTAGTGTCCACGGTCCGCTCTCGTGTATGCCATACGGAGTGAAGGGCAACAGGAAGCTGCACCTTTGCGTAGCGGTCCCGCAATTCCTGCAGGCGTGGAAGCGCGGCACCGAAAATCGCCTGGGCAACAGGTGGCTCCTGTTGCTGTAGTTCCAGATAACGCCGATCCTCATCCCTTAACCGGTAGACGTTGTATCCCACGCGTTGAAGGTAGCCGGAAATACGCACTTTTGCGCCCGAGAGAAAACGGGAGCCAACGGATCGTTTCACAAACATCCCCCTTTGGGCCGGATACTCGGCGGGTGTACTGACGGTTTACTTTCGCGACTGTAGACGAGCAGATCTGCGGATTGAGCGGCGCAAAAATCGTTTCCCGTGCAGCCATCGGGCATGCACGTCAAATGCGGCAATTATAACTGATCAAGTCTCCATCTCACTTTGCAAAAGGAAGCACGGATGGGACAGCAGTCAGGCGTGCATCCATGAGCGAAGGTGCCCCCATAGGTTTATGAGGCGGGATTTTTCGCCTACAGCGAACAGCAGGCCAATGTAACTTCCCGCGTAGACTAGGGAACCTGCGGACAGGGCAATCAGCAGTGGCAGGTTTGGCAGCAATTCACGTAGTCCCCAGGCAGGGAGTACCGCGATTGCCGCGGCGATTGCCGCGGGTGCGCAAACATGCAGGGTGTTGCGCGTCGTGATGCGCGTGCCACGGAATGCAAAATGAAGGCAGGGCCAGACCAGAAGCAGCAACGCCAGCGAATGCGCCGTTGCCACTCCACGCGCCCCCCAGTACAAGCCGGGCAGATACATGGCCAATATCAGACTCCAGCCCACGTTGCCCCACCAGAACGCGCGCCGGGCTTCTCCCAGCGCCATGTAAACCCATCCGGTCGAAAACATTAACGGCTGCACGATCAGGGAGACCGCCATCAGGCGCAGCAGCACACCCGATTCTACCCAGCCCGGCCCCAGCAGCAGGCGGACGAGTTCTGGGGCAAAGAGCAGCGAATAGCATCCCAGCGGCGCGCTCAGCAAGTTGACTGTGGCCATGCTGCGCAGATAGTAATGGGCAAACGCTGGCGGATCGGATTGAACCCGCGATAGCGTGGCGGTGACCACCCCGCCTACGGGCATTAAAATCATTGCGATAGGTGCCAGCAGAAGAACGTAGGCGCGATTGAAATAGCCTGCCGCCGCAGTGCCGCTGAAGATGCCGATGAGCAACTGATGCAGGTTGCCGGCGAGATAGCCTAGGATGCTGAAAGCGGAGAGATAGCCGCCAAAGACCAGCATGGGCCGCGCTTCCGTCAAAGAGAATACGGCTATGGGCCGCCAGGATTCCGCGCGCCAGCACCAGACCGTGACGATGCACTCGGTTGCGAGCGCGCCGAAAACCAGCGCCCAGATGCCCGCACCGCATGCAGCCAGAAGCAGTGCAAGACATTGGCTGGCCAGAACCGACCAGAGCGTCATGCGGGCCAAGGAGACAAAAGCCAGTTTCCTGCTCAGCAGCGCACGATGCTGTGTCGCGAGACCGCCCAGCATAAAGGTGGGTGCCAGAGCGACGATGAGCAGAGTGGAACCAGGTGCGCGCAATCCCTCGGCTACCCAGGGGCTTGCCACCGCGATGACCAAAGTGGCGAAGAGGCCGAATCCCGCGTTAATCCAGAATAGCGTCGAGAGTTGCCTCTCCGTGAGCGAGGGGCTCTGGATCGTGGCCGAAGACAGGCCCATGTCACGCAGCACCCCCGCGATTCCTATCGTGGAATTGATCATCGCGAAGAGGCCAAATTCTCCGGGGGCAAGCAGGCGCGCCATGACCAAGGTCGCCCCTAGGCGTATGGCCTGGCCTGCGGCGTTGGCTAGCAGTGTGGCAGCGCCTCCGCGTGCCGCGGTCCCGCCCATATCCTGCGCGGGCGTGTCAACCTGCTGGCTATCTGGATTCGTCACCGGTATTTTTCAGGCCGATCATTGAACCATTCGCGACAGGTTTTAGCCATGCGTGAAAGGCGGTCTGACTGTGCTTTCAAGGGCCGGATTTAAACGCCGTCCTTGACACCGATACGGCATGAGTATTCCACCCGATTGAGCAGCATGGGTGGAGTGTGACCCGCTGAAAAGTATTCGTCGATTGCCTTGCGGCAGCCATCCCAGTGGCCGTAATCGTCGATGATGAGCACGCCGCCTTGTGCGATCAAGGGATACAGGTGCTGCATTTCATGCCGCGTCGATTCATACCAGTCGGTATCCAGACGCAGTAGCGCGATTGCATCCGGCACAGTTGCCGGGATGGTCTGCTCCACAGTACCCTTTACGAAATGCAGACGTTCGGAAGGGTACCCTGTTGAAAGCAGGACGCGGCGCACGTCCTCCTCGTTGAAAACCTTTTCGTTGAAAAGCTCATTCCAGGCACGTTCGCCTTTGCCGACAGCCGATTTCCATGCGGCCAGAGCCGAGCCATGGTAGGCCGAGACATCCACCTCCGTGGGCGCGGTCATGCCTTCAAAAGTATCGTAGAGATAAAAATCACGATTCGTAACGCCCAACGCAAGCAATGTGCGCAGCATTGCCAGAATCGAGCCGCCACGCCATACCCCGCACTCGACGAAGGCGCCGGGAATTCCACGGCGCTCGATGTGGCGCACCGCCTCCATCAGCACGAATAACCGGTCAAAATTGGTCATCGAATACTGCAGTGCTTCGGCGATGATCTCCTGGTCCGCTGCCGAAACGTCCTTGTTGTTGGGCGTTTGGG
>JBOICL010000185.1:0-4943 GCA_050740055.1 Stenotrophobium sp. | reverse complement strand
AAGCCGGTCAGGTAGTTGAAATCGCTGTCCTGGCGGAACTTGTAATGCGTATCACGCGCACGCACCACTTCGCGCGACGAGGAGATGATGGCGATACCGTCGCGGCCGATCAGCTTCATCAGCCGGGCGCGGCGCGCGGCATATTCCCTGGCTTCCTTGGCGACGGGCTTCATGAGTCTCCTCGTGTGAAATCAGTGAAGGGTGCCGGAGCCCAGCGGATCGGGAATCGGCCGCTGGCGCAGTTCCATGTAGATGAGCTGCGCGCCGACGCGGATGTATTCCACCAGTTCGGCATAGGCGGTTTCTTCCAGGTCGGCATCATCCTCGTTGCCGACGCTGGCCTTGGTGAACTGCGTGAAATCCCGGATGATTTCGCGCGCTTCCTCGGAGCACGATTTCACGTTGAAGCGAGGACGGCTGGCGAGTCCGAACAGGAAACCCTCGCACCAGGCCGACAGCGCGGCAACACGCTCGGTAAGCGTGGTTTCGTCATCCGGCAACAGCAGGGTGAAACCTTTTTCGTCGTCCTGCAGCGACAGCAGGGTCTGCTCGGACAGGCGCAGCAGCAGCATGCTCGATTTGGCGTCCAGTGCGGTCACGGCCGTTTCGCCGGGTGTCAGCAATTCCTGCAAGTCGATTTCAGCGGGCTGCATCACGCACAGGGCACCGCATACCGCGCCATGATAAACGGCGGCGTCCTCGTCGTAGCCAAGACGCGCGAGGACAGTGTGCAGGTCGTCGTAACGGATAGCCTGTTCCATCCCGGAATTATACGCCGGGAGTCGCCGCCCTCAGCGGGAAAACTAGCGCCGTTCCTCGTGACGCTGCTCTCCGGAACCGCGTTGCTGTCGTGCAGGCGTGGGGCGCTCGGCTGGATGCGGCGCGGCCTGCGGTACGTTGCTGCCGGTGTGGACTTCGTAGCGCGGAGCGCCGCGAAAGCCGCCTTCCTCGGCGGACCGGTTCGGCGCATTCTCCATGCGGCCGCGCGTCAGCGGCGGGCTGTAGCCGCGCGGGGACGCATCGAATGACTCGCGCGGCGCGGTAGCGGCAGAACGCTGTTCATGCGGCGCGAAGTGGCTGCTCTCGTAGACGTTACGTGGATTGTCCCGCGCGGCAGGCTCGCCTTGCGGCGGCCCGCGCAGGGCCGGGCGTTCCTGGACGCGCGCTGCTCCGGATTGGCCGGCAGCGTTCTGGCCCCGCTCTGCGAAACCCGCCGCAGGCATTTCGTCTTGACGCGGCGCGGCCTGCTCGCGCACGGCGGGCGCCCTCGGCAACGGCGCCTGCGTCGCAAAAGGGCGCGCGGCATTGTCGGAGTAGCTCCTGTCTACCGCGGCTGGCTCATGCGCGGCAGCCTGCGGTTCGCGCACCGCGTTCGAGCGCACGATGACCGGCCTGGCGGCCGCCTGCACCGGCAGACTGCGCAACTGCTGGTTGTCCAGCGGCCGTCCGTTGTTGCGCGTAATCAGCGGTTCGCGCGCGGCGAACGAAGGGGCGGGCGGCGGCGGCGCGGCGTGCGCAATCACCGGACGGCTGAACACCGTGGGCGCGGTGCGTGCATGGTTCGCAGACGCCGGGCGCAGGCTTTGCATCGTCGGCGCCACCTGCGGCGCGGCCATCGCCGTCGCATGGGCCAGCGCCGCGGAATCCACGGGCACCTGCGCGCGGCCCACCGGACGCGACTGCGCGAAGGTCTCGTGCGAGACCACGGTCATCGCGCCAGGCTGGTTGTGATAGCGGTAGTTTATGTTGTTGATCTGCGTGTTGTTGACCGTCGTGTTGTTGTAATAGTTGTTGATGGTGGTGCGGTTGATGTTAGTCACGTTGGTAACATTCACATTGGTGAAGTAGCGGTGCGAGACGTGGTAGGGCGGCACGTAGACTTCGCCCGGCCCCAGTGGGCACCAGCCGACCGGCCCGCCACCGCCGATAGCGACGCCCCAGTGACTGCCGCCATAGAAGGCGACCAGCGCGGGCGCATAGACCGGGCGCTGATAACGCGGGCCGGGCAACCAGCCCCAGTAATTGTTCACGTAAACCCAGCGGCCGTAGTGAAACGGCGCGAAACCCCAGGGCGCATCGTCGATCCAGGTCCAGCCCCAAGGGCCGACCCAGGCCCAGTGTCCGTAGCGGTACGGCGCCCAGCCCACCGCGACAGTCGTCGGAAACCAGACGTTGCCGTAGCCGCCGGTATCCTGCCATGCGCCGTACTGGCCGAGATCGCTGGCGCCGACGACGTCCGGCGCGACGTAGTTCTGCGCCGCGACGCTGCTTTCGAGGTTGTCGCGATCGAAGCACCACTGGTCGAAATCGTCCGCGCTGGCCAACGGCAGGCCGACGATGTCGGTTAGATCGGAATTACCGAAACGGTACGACTGCCGCCCGGCCACGGCGTAGCTGGTGTTGTTTTCGCCATACACGGTGCCCGCGCCGCTGTAGACGCTGACCCGCGTCGCGTCGCCGTTCTGCGGAAGATCGATGCGGTATTCGCCGGGCTGGTTCACCACGAAGGCGACTGTCGGCGTATCCACTTCGTAGGACTGGCCGTCGTCCAGGCGCCGCACGTCCAGGTTCAACGTGCCCTGGGTCAGCTCGATCTGCGCGGTCTGGTCGTCGAGATTGAGAAAGTCGAAGGCGGAATCCTGCGCGATGCGGATGCTGGCGCCGCCGAGCTGCAACTCGGCGCGGCCGCCGTCGCCGGTGAGCAGGCGGTCGCCCGTTGCCAGCGGGCGGTTGACATCCGCATCGCCGAAGCTGTCCTCGCCAGCGGGCGCGAAGCTGACATCGCCCTGGATCACGCTGAGCCGCGCGACGCGATCCGGCGGGTCGTCCGCGAACACCGGCGTTGCGCAGAAACCCAACAACGCTGCCGCCAGCAACGGGCGCCAGTCACGGCGCAGGAGATTCGCACTAACGGTTTTGCAAGATTGCGCAGCACGCATCTGAGCCTCCTCTGCGGTGGCCTGACGGTTGGGTCCGCCACCGCGTTTGATCCTTGCAGCTATGACAGCACGGCGGCAGTGAATACAGCCTGAACAGTCGGCGCCCGTGTAAACCTGCGTAAAGCCTGCCACCCGCTCCTGTCGTTTTCCTTGCGAAAACGTTTATTATTATAATATAATTATATTATAATTTAATATTTACAAACAATTTATCCGCTCCAGGGGCCAGAGCGGGTGCGTAAACCAATGCCCGCCACATAGTCTCCACGCTACCCCAGCGTAAAAGCGGCCGGGCCTTCTATACTGGAGTCCGGCAGAAGCGCAGGGAGGTGGGGCGTGAATATCGAACTGAATCCTATCGTTCTGAATTTCATCTACGCGGGCTTCGGCGGCCTGATGATGCTGGCGGGCGGCTGGCTGGCCTTCCGCCTGTTCAAGAACGTGATGGGATTTGATGTGCGTGCCGAACTCCAGCGCGGCAATGTTGCGGTGGGCCTGGCGCTGATGGGCCTTTTTATCGCCACCGGTGTCGGCATGGGCCTGGTCATCGGTCTCAGCCTCAACTGAATCGGAGCGCAGCTTGGCCACGTTGATACGGGCGCTGCGTGATCTTCTGCTGCCCTTTCTGTGCATGGTGGCCGTGATCGCCGTGGTGTTCCTCGTTTCGCAGAGTGTGACGGCCACGAGCGATACGCGGCCCCGCCATAAAGTCGTCAGCTTGGCTCGCGCATCCAGATTCCAGTCCGGCACGCCGACTGTCGGCGAAGCGGCAACCGGCGCAGTCCGTGTCAAGGCACACCGCAACAGCGCCACTACAGTTCCCGCGCCCAGCCCTGAGCCCCAAGTGCCGACCGACGATCAGCCGTTGGCCAGCGAAACCGGCACCGACGATGCCGAAGACAACGGCCTCTGGGCCGACACCTACGACAGTCATTTCCGTAAATATTCGAAACGCTATTTCAGCGCCGGCTACGACTGGCGCTGGTTCAAGGCGCAGGCCATCGTCGAATCCACGCTCAATCCGAATGCGCACAGCAGTGCCGGGGCCGTGGGGCTGATGCAGATCAAGCCCCTGACCTTCCGCGACATCCGCAGACACCATCCGGAAATCCGGGATTTGCACACACCCCGCTGGAATATCGCGGCGGGCATCTGCTATGTGCGCGGCCTCTACGACAAGACCGACCTCAGGGCCCTGCCGGATCAACCGAGGCTGTACTTGGCTTTTGCCAGCTACAACGCGGGCTATACGCGCATGTTGAGGGTCATGCGCCGCACGCCGCCTGAAGAAACCGGCTGGCACCTCACGCTGGCTCACAGCCCGCCGGAGGCGCGCAACTATGTGGAGCGCATCATCAAAATGAAAACGGAAATCTGAGCGGGCATCGCTAGACCCCGCATCCGCTCTACCTATTTCCCTAGGGCAGCTGTTAATATTTATTGTCTAATATACTAAATAGTATGTGTTTAATAACACTTGCGCTCGCTGCTATGCAGGGAGCGGGTGGGCATCCAATCGCGCTGATACGTTTGCGCAAGCGCCCTTTCCCTATAATCCGCGCATGAATCCCACCGACTTCGTCTCCGCCCTGCGCGGCTGCGCGCCTTATGTGCACGCGCACCACGGCTCCGTGTTCGTCATCGCCTTTGGCGGCGAAGTCGCGGTGCGCGCGGATTTCGACGCCTTCCTCTACGATCTCGCGCTGCTGCACAGCCTCGGCGTCAAGCTGGTGCTGGTGCACGGCACGCGGCCACAAATCGACCAGCAGCTCGCCCTGCGCGGACTCAAAACGCAGCACGCGAACGGGATGCGCATCACCGACCGCGCCGCGCTGGAATGCGTCAAGGCCGCAGCCGGCGCGCTGCGCATGGATATCGAAGCCAAGCTCAGCACTGGTCTGGCCAGCACGCCGATGGGTGGCGCCAGACTGCATATCGCCAGCGGCAATTGGGTCACTGCGCGACCGATGGGCGTGCGTGGTGGCGTCGATCATCAACATACCG
>JBOICL010000184.1:0-1836 GCA_050740055.1 Stenotrophobium sp. | reverse complement strand
CCGCCCGCAGCACGGCCATGTAGGACGCGTAGCGCGCGGCATTGGGCGCGCTCAGCGCGAGCGTATCGCCGGTGCCGCTGACGGCCGGGGTGCTTTCGATATGCCGCAGCGGCCACAGGCGCAGCGATAGCGGCGCGTTGCGGTCCAGGCTGTCCACGGCCGCGACCAGGCGGTTAATGAGTTCCTTGGGGACCAGCAGGGACGCCACCGATGAAGCACCGAACAGTTTTTCCAGCGCGGACTGGAACACGCTGTCGCTGTCGGCCAGTGCGGGCAGCGGTGCCGCATTTTCATCGGGGGTTTCGGCCGGAACGGGATAATGTGTTTCCGGTATGGCCTCGGGCGGTGGCGCCGGTGCAGCGGGGGACGGTGCGGCGGCGGTTTCGACGGTTTGCGCGGCCTGATTCTGGTGGATGTAATAGGTGATCGCGCCCACGACCAGAATGCCCAGCAAGACGCCCAGCCACGCGACTCTGTTCAACATGACTTATCTCCGTATGTATTGCGCCGGACACATGGTAACGCGCCCGGACACAACAGACCGTATTCGTCGCCGCCCGTTCCCTGCGCCTGGAGCGAATTTTCCCGTTCGGGGCCGCGCCGCGTGCATGCGACAATCCGGGCTCGCTGCTGGCGGAATGGAACCGCACTCCACACATTCAGGGATTCGAGCATGAGCAAAAACATCTTCATCACCGGCGCCAGTTCCGGCATCGGCAAGGCCCTCGCGATGGAATTCGCGCGGCGCGGCTACAGCCTCGCACTCGCCGCGCGGCGCGTGGACAGCCTCGCTGCACTCAAGCAGGCGATCGTATCCGCGCATCCCAATCTGCGCGTGGAAGTGCGTGCGCTGGACGTGACGCAGACCGAGACCGTCGCGCCGCTGCTGCAAGAACTCGCCGCCACGCTGGACGGGCTGGACATCGTGGTGGCCAATGCTGGCATCGGCGACGGCGGCGGTATCGTGGGCACCAGCCCTTTCGCCAAAGACCGCGCGCTGATCGAAACCAATGTGCTGGGCGCAATGGCGACCATCGACGCGGCTGTGACGCTGTTCCGCGCGCAGAAGCGCGGACAGATCGTGGCGATCTCCTCGGTAGCCGCCGCGCGCGGCCTGCCGGGTGCGGGCGCCTACAGCGCCTCCAAGGCCGCCATCGCTGTGTACGCCGACGCCGTGCGCGCGGAACTGCACCGCACCGCCATCCGCGTGACCACGCTATTCCCCGGCTACATCGACACGCCGATCAATCAGCGCATGCGCAGCCGCCCGTTTTTGATCGGCGTGGAACACGGCGCGGTGCTGATCGCCAACCTCATCGAGCGCCGCGTGCAAAGTTCCGCCGTGCCGGTGTTCCCGTGGAACCTGATGATGGGCCTGCTGCGCATACTGCCGACCGGCATTCTGGCGAAGCAGAATCCGTTTAAGGAGTGACGGGAGACGGGAGACGGGAGACGGGAGACGGGAGACGAACATTGTCCACCCGCTCTGGTGTCTGGCAAGGGCATAGTTGAGTTTATTTATTGTAAATATTTAAATATGTTCAACATATATTCACACACAACCAACCCGATGTAATCCGAGCGGGTGACGTTTTTACGCGCAGCATGCGGCACATTGAAGCTGATGCCTTTGCACCGGCTGCCCCACTTTGATCAGGAAGACGCTGTGACCTCCATGACTGCAACGCTCGCCATCCAGAACACTCCGATGGTTCCGGGCCTCCCCCTCGTCGGCAGCATGTTCGACATGGCCAAGGATCCGGCCAAATTTTTCCTCGACTGCTACCGCAAGTTCGGCCCGGTCTACCGCGTCAAGATCCTGAACCAGACCTACAC
>JBOICL010000183.1:0-1713 GCA_050740055.1 Stenotrophobium sp. | reverse complement strand
CTTGATCGGCGATTGCTGCATTGACCAGCTTGATCCTGGGATGCTTTCCGTAGCGTTGCTGGAGCCGAGAAAAAACATAGGGTACAGGCTCCAGCATGACCCCGCTCCAGTGCCTACATAGGATCTGCGTGCGTAACGGGTCCAGAGCCATTCCATCATTCGCCCCGATTTGAATGAACACTGCCCGAGGATAAAGCCTACCAAATAGATTTAGGGCAGATCTCACCAAGTTGGGCTCAGATCGCCGCAGGCCTTGATACCAGGCCCGTATAGTTTCTTCCAGACAGCCATCTGCTAGACCGAATATACGTAATGCGCGGTTCAATCTCGGCTGAGATCTGGTCATTGAGTAATGGTTCCGCTATCTGTTAATGAGGTTTAGTTATTCGACTTGCAATCAAGGTGTTTGTATTTTTGAATGAGGTCGATTGTATATCCAATCGATTCTGTGTCATTTGTTGCGATCTTGCTGAAAGCCAGAGGCCCAACAGGAGGCCAAAGGGAAAGTACCCATTTCGATCTGTCAGAAATGGTTCGACGGTTCCATTCACGATCACAATCACAGCAATCGCCTGGAACATCTGTAACAGCATCAGTTCTCGGTAAACGGCCTGCTTAAGTGCAAGACCACGTAAGCGCAACCATAACCAGCAACCGATCATGCCTGTCCACCAAAGAAGAATGCCGGTAGCACCGACAATTCCACTGCATTGCAATATCTGTAGCCCCCCGTTGTGGCTAATTCGAATATCTTCAAAGCCCTGACCAAAAATAGGCGCGGCTTCAAACTTAGCGTAAGCATTTTCAGCAGCTCTACTGCGCGCATCATTGGAGAGTTGAGTCTGGTTCGATTGACCGAACAATCGGCTCAATGCGCTGGTAGGATCTGCAAATGGCTTATCACTTAAAAGAATGAAGAAAGTAACTGCAGTAATGGTCAATGCCCCTACTGCAAGAGCTATGAAGTCACTGCGATGCATGAAGCGTTTGAAAGGATTTGGCAACCAAACCAGAGATCCTAAAAATGCGGCCAACAAGGATCCACGGGAGCCGGAAACCAGAATGCCATCTACGAGTAAGGCGATAGCTGCAATGCTGATCCAGCGCGCTGTCTTTGCATGTACAGTGACTGCGAGGTAGATGGCTACCGGAACCAGTAACGCACAGGTGTAGGACAACGAGTTTGGATGGAAGGTCAGTCCGCCAGGACGCCCGGCGAAATCTGCGGCTTTGTCATAAAGAAAAGGTACTAGGATGCCGTATTTGCTCAGTATGGCGACCAGTGCACTCACGCAGGTGCCTGCCATCCAGAACCACAACATGCGATCGATGCTTTCCCGATCTTCACTGGTCATCCACATGATAACGACTGGGATCGCGAAAAGTGAAATCAGGAACTTTAGCCAATTGATGAGATTTAGTGGCGAGGTATTATTTATAAAGGAAGCCAGACCGGCAATGATAAAGAAAGCGGCGGCAATAAAAATGAAAATGGGAACTTGAAGACTTGTCCTGTTCAATGCAACGTGGATCAAAAACAACAATATCGCTGCTAGAAAAAATGCATCGCTCCAGGACAACGTGCCTGGAATCAATAGCCATGCCGTGGCTGGACAGAGAAAAAAAGCTACGCCGAGCAGCCATTCAACCGTCGTTGGGCGTGAATACTGGTTCGCAAACGTATGCTTCGTGAAAATCGGCGCGCTATCCAGG
>JBOICL010000182.1:0-12430 GCA_050740055.1 Stenotrophobium sp. | reverse complement strand
GCAAGCTGCGCGACCTGCCTGATTTGCTCAGCAGTGAGGCTCATAATCTGGAAAAAATGGTTTATGATGTGCGAATGCACAATCTTAACGGTTGTGCGTTCTGGCCGCACGGTCCCGACCGGTTTTCCTAAACTTTTTTCACAACAGAAAGTGCCATCACATGTTTGATGCTGTCCGCCGTTTATTCGTCAACGACCTCTCCATCGATCTCGGCACCGCCAACACGCTCGTTTACGTGCGTGACGAAGGCATCGTGCTGAACGAGCCTTCGGTTGTCGCCATCCGTCTGGATTCGCGCGGCAGCAAGAAGATCGAGGCCGTGGGCATCGACGCCAAGCGCATGCTCGGCCGCACCCCCACCAACATCTCCACCATCCGCCCGCTGCGCGACGGCGTGATCGCCGACTACACCGTGACGGAGAAGATGCTCCAGCACTTCATCCGCAAGGTGCAGAAGGGCCGCATGATGCGCCCCATCACCCGCGTGGTGGTGTGCGTGCCCTACGGCTCGACCCAAGTCGAGCGCCGCGCGATCCGCGAATCCGTTGAAAACGCCGGCGCGCGCAAGGTTTACGTGATCGAGGAACCGATCGCCGCGGCGCTGGGCGCCGGCATCCCGGTCGGCGAGGCGCGCGGCTCGATGGTGGTGGACATCGGCGGCGGCACCTCGGAAGTCGCGGTGATCTCGCTCAACGGCATCGTCTATGCCGAGAGCGTGCGCATCGGCGGCGACAAGTTCGACGAGGCCATCGTCAGCTACGTGCGCCGCCAGTACAACATGCTGATCGGCGAGGCCACCGCCGAGCGCATCAAGCATGAAATCGGCACCGCCTTTCCCGGCCACGAAGTGACCGAGATCGACGTCGTCGGCCGTCATCTGGCTGCCGGCGTGCCGCGCAACTTCACCATGAACTCCAACGAGATCCTGGATGCGCTGCAGGAACCGCTGGCCGGCATCGTCAAGGCGGTCAAGCAGGCGCTGGAACGCACGCCGCCGGAACTCGGCTCCGACGTCGCCGAGCGCGGCATCGTCCTCACCGGCGGCGGCGCGCTGCTGCGCGACCTCGACAAGCTGATCTCGGAAGAAACCGGCCTGCCGGTGATCATCGCCGACGACCCGCTGACCTGCGTCGCGCGCGGTGGCGGCATGGTTCTGGACATGCTGGATCGCCAGTCGGACTTCTACAGCATCGAGTAAGCCTCGCGGCTGCGGGCGCAGGCACCCGCTCTGCCGGTAATCGTCTCCATGTTTGTTATAATTTATTAACTATATATATCTATAGTTAATATTTTATAACTCTCGGCCGGAACTTTTCGCCGGGAGCGGGTGCGGTTTCATCCGCCTCAAACCTGTGGAAAAAGCGTTGCGGCTCACGCCTTGCCGCCTTATTCTTGCGCCAGGTTTTTTTGTGTGCCAATCTCACGGCACTCGTCAGCATTGCATAGCGATTTGAACACCGCCAGCACCCACCGCCGCTACTTTCCGCGAGGCCCCGGCCTCGGCCTGAAAACCTTCGTGCTGGCGGTCTGCGCACTCACGCTGATCTTCGCCGATCACTACAGCCACAACCTGCGCCCGGTGCGCGCGACGCTGTCGTGGCTGCTCTCGCCCGCGCTGTGGGTGGCCGCGCTGCCGCACAATCTTGTCGGCGCCGCCGGCGAGGTCAAGTCACGCGAAACCCTGGAGCGCGAAAACCGCGACCTGCGCCAGAAGCAACTGATGCTGGCAGTGAAGCTGGAGAAATTCGACGCACTGGCGGCGGAAAACCAGCGCATCCGCGAACTGCTGGCCTCGTCCGGCACGCTCAAGGAGCGCGTGCTGATCGCGAGCATCATCGCGGTCAACCAGGACCCTTACCGTCATCAGATCACCCTCAACCGCGGCAGCCGCGATGGCGTTTACCGCGGGCAGGCCCTGATCGACGCGCACGGCATCCTCGGCCAAGTCATCGAGGTTGCTCCCGCGACCTCACAGGCACTGCTGATCACCGACCCCGATCACGGCATTCCGGTCGAGGTCAACCGCACCGGTCTGCAGACCATCGCGCTCGGCCGCGGCGACGGCCAGGGGCTGACGCTGCCGTTCCTGCCCAGCAATGCCGACATCCAGCCCGGCGACCTGCTAGTGTCCTCGGCGCTGGGCGGACGCTTCCCCGCGGGCTATCCGGTCGGCAAGATTTACAGCGTCAGGCACAATGCGGGCGAGCATTTCATGGAGGCGGTGGCGTATCCCAGCGCCCACCTCAACCAGGGCAACCAGGCCCTGCTGGTGTGGAACGAAACCACCGATGCGACGATCCCGGCCCTGGCTGCCGCCGGCACCGCGCCCTCAGTACCGCTGCTGGCGCCGGCTTCCGCGCTGCCGACGCTGCCCGCCCCGCCCACGGTGCCGATGCCCGACGCCACCCCGCTGGCGGTCACCGCACCGGCCGCCAAATCCGGGCTGCATGCCCAGTCCGCGGAACACCGGTGAGCCGCTTTTCATCAACTGCCGCAGGCCACCGTCCGTACGTGACAGTTCTTCTGCCCCAGCCCTGCGCGCTGATCCCCGCCCTGCCCGTCTCCCGCCATGTGGCTTAGCGCACGCACACTCAACATTTCCTTCCTGCTCAGCCTGGCCGCGGCCTTGCTGCTGCAGCTGGTGGAACTGCCGGAACTGCTCGCTGCAGCGCGACCGATGTGGCTGCCGCTGGTCGTCGCCTACTGGTCGCTGACCGAACCGCGCGCATCCACGCTACTCGGCGCGTTCGTGTTCGGCGTGTTCTCCGACGTGCTGTTCGGCAGCGTGCTCGGTGAGCATGCGCTGGGACTGGTGCTGGTCGCCTACGTGGTCGCGCGCCTGCGGCCGATCTTCATCCTGTTCCCGCTGTGGCAGGCCACGCTGGCGCTGATCCCGGCGTGGCTGGTGTTCGCCTTTCTCATGTTCTGGATCGACGGCATCACCCGGCACAACGGCGACCAGTGGCTGCGCTGGATGCCGGTGCTGTCCACCACGCTGTTCTGGCCGCTGGTGTACGCGGTCATGGAACTGCTGCGCACCGGAGGCACCCCCGATGAGGAGTAGCCACGGCAACACCGGCGGCTGAGCGATGCGCAAGCGCGAAGCCATCAAGAACCTCGCCCGCGAGAAAAACACTTTCGTCGCACGCTGCGTGGTCGCCGGCATCCTCTGCGTGGCGCTGCTCACCGTGCTGCTGATCCGCCTGGTCAATCTGCAGATCTTCCAGCACGACTACTACAGCACGCGCGCCGACGACAACCGCATGCGCATCCTGCCGGTACCGCCGGTGCGCGGGCTCATCTACGATCGCAACGGCACGCTGCTGGCGCAGAACAAACCGGCCTTCGTGCTGGAGATCACGCCGGAACAGGTGCAGAGCATTCCGGCCACGCTGAAAAGCCTGGAACCCATCATCAGCCTCACGCCCAGGGACATCGAGCGCTTCAAGGAGCGCGTGCGCAAGAGTCCGCGCTACCGCGGCGTGCCACTGCGCAGCAACCTGTCGATGGCCGAAGTCGCGAGCTTTGAGGTCAACCGTTACAGCTTTCACGGCGTCGATGTCACCGCCGGCCTCAGCCGCAACTATCCGCTGGGCGAAACCACCGCGCACGTGGTCGGCTACGTCGGCGGCATCAACGAGGAGGAGCTGCAGAAACTCGACCCCACCGAGTACGCGGGTCTGACCCTGATGGGCAAGACCGGCGTCGAAAAAAGCCATGAGGACCAGCTGCGCGGCACGCCCGGCGCCAAGATCATTGAGGCCAATGCCTATGGTCGCCCCCTGCGAGAACTGGATTATCACGGCGGCACGCCTGGGCAGGACCTCTATCTGTCGCTCGACGCCAAGGTGCAGCAGGTCGCTGAGCAGGCGCTGGGGCAATACGACGGCGCGGTGGTCGCCATCGATCCGCGCAACGGCGAGATCATCGCCATGGTCAGCAAGCCGGGCTTCGATCCGCAGTTGTTCGTCGAAGGCATCGATTCCAAGACCTACCGCGAACTCAGTGACGACCCGGACCGGCCGCTGTTCAATCGCCCACTGCAGGGCCTCTATCCGGCCGGCTCGACGGTGAAACCGGCGATGGCGCTGACCGGACTGGAATACGGCATCATCCAGCCGGATCACCGCGAATTCTGCCGCGGCGAATATTTCCTGCCCAACTCGCGGCACATCTACCACTGCTGGAAGCGCAGCGGCCACGGCTGGCTGACGCTGTCGCAGGCGGTGATGGAATCCTGCGACATCTATTTCTACCAGCTCGCGCAACTGATCGGCATCGACCGCATGCACGAGTCGATGACCCAGTTCGGGCTCGGCCACACCACCGGCGTCGATCTGCCACAGGAAAAAGGCGGACTCTACCCCTCGCGCGAATGGAAGCGGCGTGTGCGCCATGAAGCCTGGTATCCGGGCGAAACGCTCAACACCGGCATCGGCCAGGGCTATATCAACGTGACGCCGATCCAGCTCGCGCAGATGACCGCGCGCATCGCCATGCGCGGCAGTGGCTTCAAGCCGCACATCGTCCACTCCACCCAGGACCCGCTGACCGGCAAGATCACGCTGGTGCAGCCGCAGGCGCTGCCTCCCATCGTCATGAAGAATCCCGACAACTGGGAAACCGTGATCCAGGCGATGGTCGATGTGACGACCACGCCGCATGGCACCGCCTACAACATCGGCAAGGACTCGCCCTACCTGATCGCGGCCAAGACCGGCACGGCGCAGGTGACCGGCCTGAAGAACAACGAAACCACGGTGCTGGACAAGGTTGCCGAGCGTCTGCGCGACCACGCGCTGTTCATCGCCTTCGCGCCCGCCGATCATCCACAGATCGCGGTTGCGGTGATCGCCGAACACGGCGGCCACGGTGGCTCGGTCGCCGGCCCGGTCGCGCGTGAGGTGATGGACATGTACCTGCTCGGCAAGGTGGTCTATCAACCCAACTCGCCCAAGCTGCCGCCACCCGCGCCCGTCGATGCCGATACAGATATCAATGCCGATACCGGCGACGCGCCCGACACAGCGCCGGACGCATCCACGGGCACAGCGCCTCCTCCAACCACTTCACCGGCCCGATGACTACCTTATCGCCACGCAATACGCCGCAGCCGGGCCTGTCCGGATGGATGGACCGCTGGCATGTCGATCCCTGGCTGCTGGCGCTGCTGGTGGCGGTCAGCGGCATCGGCCTGATGGTGCTCTACGCCGCCTCCGGGCAGTCGCTGCCGCAGGTGATTAACCAAGGCGAACGCATGGTGCTCGGACTGGGGCTGATGGTGCTGGTGGCGCAGGCGCCACCAGAGCTATACCGCGCGGTCGCGCCATGGCTCTATGGCGTCACAGTCATCCTGCTGGTGCTGACCATCGCCGTCGGCTCCAGTGCCAAGGGCGCACAGCGCTGGCTGGACCTCGGCGTGGTGCGCTTCCAGCCCTCGGAGATGATGAAGCTGGCGATGCCGATGACAGTCGCCGCCTTCCTGCACCGGTGCAGTCTGCCGCCGCGCATTCTCACCATCCTGATCACGCTGATCCTGATCGGCCTGCCCACGGCGCTGATCGCGGTGCAGCCAGACCTCGGCACCGCGCTGCTGATCGTCGCTGCCGGCGGTTTCGCGCTGTTCTTCGCGGGCTTCGGCTGGCGCTGGATCATCGGCGCAATGCTGGCGGCAGCAGCAGCCGCGCCGGTACTGTGGAGCAAGCTGCACGACTACCAGCGCGAGCGCGTGCTGGTTTTCCTCGACCCCGAAAGCGATCCGCTGGGCGCGGGCTATCACATCACCCAGTCCAAGATCGCCATCGGCAGCGGCGGACTGTTTGGCAAGGGTTGGCTGCACGGCAGTCAGGCCAATCTCGACTTCCTCCCCGAAGCGCACACCGATTTCATCTTCGCGGTCTATTCCGAGGAATTCGGGCTGATCGGCATCCTGATGCTGCTGACGCTGTACCTGGCCATCGTCGGCCGCGGCCTCTACATCTCGCTGCGCGCGCAGGACACCTTCCAGCGCCTGCTCGGCGCGAGCTTGTCGATGACGTTTTTCATCTACGTGTTCATCAACACCGGCATGGTCATCGGTTTGATGCCGGTGGTGGGTGTGCCGCTGCCGCTGGTGAGCTACGGCGGCACCTCGGTAGTGAGCCTGCTGGTCTGCTTCGGCATGCTCATGTCGATACACACTCACCGCAAGCTGCTGTCGAGCTGATGAGACGCCTGCTCCTCGCCCTGCTGCTCGCGCCGGCTCTCGCGCAGGCCGATTACAGCGGAAATCCGAAAGTGCCGCAGTTGCTTGAAACCCTGAGTCAGGATTACGGCTTCAGCCCGGCCGAACTGGGGCAGGTGCAGATGGCGCTGCGCGACGCGCAGAAACTGCCGCAATTGGTCGAGCAGGAGCAGCAGGCACCGGAACGCACCGAGAACTGGACGCAGTATTCGCGCCGCATCGACGATGCCCGCGTAGAGGGCGGCGTGCGCGTGATCCGCGAACAGGCTCCGGTATTTGCACGCGCCGAGGAAATTTACGGCGTGCCGCCGGCGGTGATCGCCGCGATCCTCGGCGTGGAAACCCGTTACGGCCGCATTACCGGCAGAATCCGCGTGCTGGATTCCCTGGCGACGCAGGGCTTTGATCACCCCACGCGCTCGGCGTTTTTCTTCGACGAACTGACACAGTATTTCGTGTTCTGCCGTGACTTCGGCTTCGATCCCGCGGCGTTGCGCGGCTCCTATGCGGGTGCGATGGGCGCGGCGCAGTTCATGCCCAGCAACTACCGGCGGCTGGCGCTGGATTTCGACGGCGACGGCCGCAAGGACCTGTGGAGCCTGCCGGACGCCATCGGCTCCATCGCCAACTACTTCGTCAACTTCCGGCCCGCACAGGCCTGGCACCGCGGCGAACCGCTGGCGCTGCGCGCCAGCCTGCGCGGCCCCCTGCCTTTGAACATCGCGGTCAACGGCCACGCCACCGCCTACAGCGCCGCTGAACTTCTGCGTGCAGGCGTGGTCAGCCAAGTGCCACTGCCGCCGGACACGCGCGTGGGGCTGATCCGTCTGCCGGTGGATCAAGGGGAGGAATACTGGATTGCCCTGCACAATTTTTATACGGTCATGACCTATAACCCGCGCATCTTCTACGCCATGGCCGTCACCCGGCTGGCGCAGCGTATCGAGCAGGAGGAAACGCCGCCTTGAACGGGCGACACGCCCGGCTGCTTCTGGTGCTGCCAGCCCTGGTTGCGCTGGCCGCTTGCGGCAGCCTGCCGCCGCGGCAACCGTCCGGCACAAATGCCGGCGTGGTACCGCTGGACAAGGATATGCCGCCTTCGCCGGACGAGATTCCGCCCAACATCGACAAGACTCCCGACGCGGTACCCGTTCCCGAAGCCAAAAGCGCGTCGGGCAATCCTTCCAGTTACGAGGTCTTTGGCAAGACCTACTCGGTGATGAACGATGCCGATGGTTTTCATCAGCGCGGCTATGCCTCGTGGTACGGCAAGAAATTCCACGGCCGCAGGACCGCCAGCGGCGAGCGCTACAACATGTTCGCGATGACCGCCGCGCACAAGACCCTGCCGCTGCCGACCTTCGTGCGCGTCACCAACCTGCAGAACCGCAAGACCGCCGTCGTGAAAGTCAACGACCGCGGCCCCTTCCACAGCGACCGCATCATCGATCTCTCCTACGCCGCTGCCGCCAGACTCGGCCTGATCGGCGGCGGCACCGCGATGGTCGAGATCGACTCCATCGATCCCGGCAAGCCGCCGCTGCCGCCCGCGGCGGTCGCCACCGCTACGATGTCGGCCGAGCCGGATCCCGCGCCCGCCGCTGCGTCGTCCGCACCGGCTCCGGCGCCGTCGTTCAAAGCATCGCCCGCGCCCGGCGGTTATCTGCAGGTTGCGGCTTTTATCGATCCGATCAACGCGGTTGCGCTGCGCGAAGATTTGCTGAACCGCGGCGTGACCGCCGTCGAAATCCGCAGCAGCGGCAACGAAGATCCACCGCTCCATCGTGTCTTGGTGGGGCCGTTCGTGGATGAGAACGCCGCGCACGACACCCGCGAACTGCTTGGCGCGAACGGACTCAAGTCCGAATGGATCCCTCAGTAGCGCGCAAGATTGCTGCGCTGCGATAATTCACTCCCGCAACATTCCACCTCCCACCGCCGTTCCCCATGAAAAAAATATCCCTGCTGTTCCTGCTGGCCTGCTGTTCCTTCAATGCTCTGGCGATGCCGGTGCCCACGGCGCCGACGATGGACGCGAAAAGTTACGCGCTGGTGGATTTCCAGAGCGGTGAGATGATCGCCAGCATGAATCCCGACCTGCGCGTGCAGCCCGCCAGCATCACCAAGGTGTTGACCGTCTATATCGCCTTCGACCAGATCAAGAAGGGCCAGCTCAAGCTCACTGACACCGCGCTGGTCAGCGAGAAAGCCTGGCGCCAGGGCATCGATTCCAGTGAATCGCGCATGTTCCTGGAAGTGGGCACGCGCGTGACCATCGCCGACCTGCTGCGCGGCATCATCATCGACTCCGGCAACGATGCCGCGGTGGCGCTGGCCGAAGACCTCGCCGGCAGCGAAGACCTGTTCGCGCAGATGATGAACGAGTACGCCAAGAAACTCGGCATGACCAACAGCCATTTCGCCGACGCCAGCGGCATGCCCAATCCTGACCACTACACCACCGCGCGCGACATCACCACGCTGGCGCGCGCGCTGATCGAGCAGGACCCCGAGCTTTACAAGATTTTCGCCGAGCGCGATTTCAAGTACGGCAAGGTGCAGACCCAGCACAACCGCAACGGCCTGCTGTGGAAGGATCCTTCGGTCGATGGCCTCAAGACTGGCCACACGCAGGCGGCCGGCTATTGCCTCCTGTCCTCCGCGGTGCGCGATGGCCGCCGTCTGATCGCGGTGGTCATGGGCGCGCAGAGCTGGGCCAACCGCGAGTCCTACAACCTCGAACTGCTAAACTACGGCTACCGCTTCTATGAAACCGACAAGCTGTTCGGCCCATCGCAGCCAGCCAGCACAGTGCGCGTGTGGAAGGGCGCGGAACAGCAACTGCCGGTCGGCGTGCTGCCCACGGTCTACATGGCGCTGCCGCGCGGTTCGCTGAAACAGATCAGCTACACCGTGCAGATGGCCGCGCAGCCGGTGGCGCCGATTGCGCTGGGCCAGCATCTGGGTACCGTCAGCATCACGCTGGACGACAAGGTCATCCGCACCGAGCCGCTGGTCGCGCTCAAGGCGATTCCTCAGGGCAGCCTGTGGCAGCGCGCCAGCGATGCCGTGCGCATGATGATCGTCAAGTAGCGGCATGACGGGAGCCGGGAATTGGATCAGTGGCCATGAGCTCGCCTGACCCTTCCCGGCTCCCGATTTCCGATTCGCGGCTGACACGCCCGCTGATCAAGCATCTGGGACGGGTGCCCTACGCCGAAACCTTCGACGCAATGCGCGCCTACACCCAGGCGCGCGTCGCGGACTCGGCAGACGAGCTATGGTTCCTGGAACACCCGCCGGTATTCACGCAGGGACAGGCGGGCAAACCCGAACACCTGCTGCTGCCCGGCGACATCCCGGTGGTGCAGTCTGATCGCGGCGGCCAGGTGACTTATCACGGCCCCGGCCAGCTCGTGGTCTATGTCCTGCTCGACCTGCACCGCCGCGGCTATGGCATCCGTTCGCTGGTAACGCGGCTGGAAGATGCGCTGATCGCCACGCTGGCGCTGTACGGCATCCGCGCCGCATCGAAACGCGAGGCGCCGGGCGTGTACGTGAACGGCGAGAAAATCGCATCGCTAGGCCTGCGCGTGCGCGCGGGACGCACCTATCACGGCCTCGCGCTCAACGTGGACATGGACCTGGAACCTTTCGCGCGCATCAATCCGTGCGGCCATGCCGGCCTGCGCATGACCCAGGTCAGCGCTCTGGGCGGCCCCGCTGATCTGCGGCAGGTCAGCGCCGATCTTGAGCCGCAACTGCTGCGTGGCCTGGGCTATACCGGCGAGTGAACGCCACCCGCTCTCACAGTTTCAGGCTTGAATGATGTTTATTATTATATAATATATATAATTATAATAAATATTATGTAACAGATTTCATGGTTCCAGAAAGTAGAGCGGGTGCAAAAACACCGTGTCGCGGGCGGGTGAGATAAATGCGCTTCAAGGCAGCGCGCCGCTCAAATTCAGCGGAGCGACCGCCGGCGGCAGCATCGGCGGTGGCGGCAGGTTCAACGGCGGCGGCGCGGGCATCGGCGGCATCACCAAACCGCCGCGTACCGAACACTGCGCCTGCGACTCGCAGCCCGGCAGCATCTGGTAAACCACCGCGTCCGTATGACCGGATGCGTTCCGCTCCAGCGGCGCTGCGCAAGCCGCGAGCGCCGCGAAAGCCGAACACACGAGGGTGAATTTCCAGGTTTTTTTCATGTCTATCTCCATCAACGGAGGCTCGCGGGATACACCGCCGCACGCCGCTCAAGTAAGATTGTCCTGACTAAACGCCTGTAAGCTGTCCGCGTTGACCTGTCCTGCGAATCCAATGACCACACTTGCTCCACCCGGTGACCCGCTGGTGCGCGTGCGCGGGCTGAAATTCAGCCACGGGCCGCGCGCGATTTTCGACGGCGTGGACGTCGATATTCCGCGCGGAAAAGTCACGGCGATCATGGGCCCTTCCGGCACCGGCAAGACCACGCTGCTGCGCATCATCGGCGGCCAGTGGCGGCCACAGGCCGGCAGCGTGGAGTTCGATGGCGCCGATGTTCACCGGCTCGGCCGGCGCGACCTCTACGAACTGCGCAAACGCATGGGCATGCTGTTCCAGAACGGCGCGTTGCTCACCGATCTGAGCGTCTACGACAACGTCGCCTTCCCCATCCGCGAACACACGCAGTTGCCGGAAAGCATGGTGCGCGACCTCGTGCTGATGAAGCTGGAGGCGGTTGGCCTGCGCGGCGCGCGCGACCTGTTCCCTTCGCAACTCTCCGGCGGCATGGCGCGGCGCGTGGCGCTGGCGCGCGCGATCGCACTGGACCCGGCGCTGGTGATGTACGACGAACCCTTCACCGGTCAGGACCCGATTTCGATGGGCGTGCTGATGCGCCTGATCCGCAGTCTCAATGACGCGCTCGGCCTGACCTCAATCATCGTTTCGCACGATGTCGGTGAAGTGCTGTCGATTTCCGATTACGCCTACGTCGTCGCCGGCGGCAAGGTGCTGGCGCACGGCACGGCCGCGGAAATACACGCCGCGCGCTCGGACTATGTACATCAATTCCTGCAGGGCTTGCCGGATGGCCCGGTCGCTTTCCACTACAAGGCGCGCCCGTATGCCGAAGACCTTATGAAGGCGGACGCAGCATGAAAGATATATGGACGATCATCGGAGGCTTCCTCGCCGGCCTTGGCCGGGCGCAGTTCTTTCTGCTGTCCATCCTCGGCGCGATTCCAGCGGCGCTGCTGCGACCGCGCATCATCGTGCAGCAGGTTTACGCGGTCGGCGTGCTGTCGCTGATCATCATCGTCATCTCCGGCTCCTTCGTCGGCATGGTGCTGGCGCTGCAGGGCTACCGCACGCTGGTGGAATTCGGCGCCTCGGAGTCGCTGGGCGTATTCGTCGCGCTGGTGATCGTGCGTGAACTCGGCCCGGTGGTCACCGCCCTGCTGTTCGCAGGCCGCGCCGGTTCCGCCCTGGCGGCGGAAATCGGCCTGATGAAAGCCACCGACCAACTCTCCGGCATGGAGATGATGGCGGTGGATCCAATCCGCCGCGTGATTGCGCCGCGTTTCATCGCCGGCCTGATTTCGATGCCGCTGCTGGCGATGATTTTCATCCTGATGGCGATCGGCATCGCCGGCGGCCACGCCATCGGCGTTGGCCTGCTCGGCGTGGACGACGGTGCCTACTGGTCGCAGATCCACTCCACGCTGCACTGGGGCGATATCCGCGGCAGCCTGCTGAAGGCCGCGGTGTTCGGCGCCGCCGTGAGCTGGATCGCGGTCTATCAGGGCTACCACGCCGAACCCACCTCGGAGGGCGTGTCGCGCGCCACCACCTCCACCGTCGTCATCTCCTCGCTGGCGATCCTGGCGCTGGATTTCATCCTTACCGCATTCATGTTCCGTTAAGCGGAGCGGAGTTAACTATGCAATCACGAGCTTTGGAAATTCTGGTCGGATTCTTCGTATGCCTGGGCGTTGCCGCAGTGTTCATCCTGACCTTCCGCGTCGCCAGCCTGGATACGATCCAGGGCGGCAAGGGCTATCAGGTCACGGCACTGTTCGAGAACATTGGCGGCCTCAAGCCCGGCGCGGCGGTGACGCTGGCCGGCGTGAAGATCGGCCGCGTCAAGAACATCGTCATCGATCCAACCAGCTTCGAGGCCAAGGTGACTCTTGAAATCAGCAAGGACTACAGCAA
>JBOICL010000181.1:0-1175 GCA_050740055.1 Stenotrophobium sp. | reverse complement strand
AGCAATGTGTATTTCGGCCGCGTTGAAGACGGCACGCTGGAAAGCGAGTTCTCCGGCAACCTCACCGAGGTCTGCCCGACGGGCGTGTTCACCGACAAGACCCATTCAGAGCGCTACAACCGCAAGTGGGACATGCAGTTCGCGCCCAGCATCTGCGGCGGCTGCGCCGTGGGCTGCAACATCTCGCCGGGTGAGCGTTACGGCGAAATCCGCCGCATCGAGAACCGCTACAACGGTGAGGTCAACGGTTACTTTCTCTGCGACCGCGGCCGTTTCGGGTATGGGTTCACCAATCGCAAGGACCGACCGCGCCGCGCTTTCCTGAAGCACGAAGGCCGCCTGATCGCGATTGCCAATGGCGAGGCCATCGCGCAGGGCGCGAGCATGCTCAGGAGCGCCAGGAAGGTGCTCGGCATCGGTTCGCCGCGTGCATCGATAGAGGCCAATTTTGCGCTGCGGGAACTGGTGGGCGCCGGAAATTTCTACAGCGGCATGTCTGCGCTCGACCACACGCTGGCCGCATGCGTCGTCGATGTGTTGAAGACCGGCGCGGTGAAGACCGCTTCCATCGAAAGTATCGAACAGGCTGATGCCGTGCTGGTGCTGGGCGAGGATGTCACCAGCACCGCACCGCGCGTCGCACTGGCACTGCGTCAGGCCGCGCGCGGCAAGGCCCAGGAACTAGGCGCGAAGAAAAGCGTGGCGGACTGGCAGGCCATCGCGCTTGCCGACTTGGTGCAGAAACTGAAATATCCGGTGTTCATCGCCAGCACCGAAGTGACGCGGCTGGACGACATCGCTACCCAGACCGTGCAGGCTGCGCCGGAGGATCTGGCGCGGCTGGGTTACGCGGTTGCACATTTCCTCGACGCCAAGTCGCCGCCGGTGCAGGGGCTATCCGATGCCACCTCACAACTGGCGCGCCGCATCGCCAAGACGCTGAGCGAGGCCAAGCGGCCGCTGATCGTGTCTGGCACCGGTGTCGGTTCCGCCGCAGTGATCGAAGCTGCCGCCAATATCGCAATCGCCTTGCGCAACGCAGGCAGCAAGGTGGAGTTGAGCCTGGCCGTGCCGGAAGCCAACAGCATCGGCGTGGCGATGATGGATGCGGGCGCGCTGGATGTCGCACTTTCGCAACTGGACAAAGGCGAAGCCGACACCCTGGTAGTTCTGGA
>JBOICL010000180.1:0-3212 GCA_050740055.1 Stenotrophobium sp. | reverse complement strand
TGACCATCTCCTGCACCGACAGCTTCGCGTCCCAGCGCAGGTTCATGCCGACCTTGAGGAACACCAGTGCGATGCCCGTGTCCTGGCAGATCGGGCGGCGGCCTTCGGCACACATGCGCGAATTGGTCAGGATCTGTGCGATGGCGTCGCGCGCCGCCGGCGATTCCTCGCGTTCATAAGCCGCTCCCAGCGCATGGATGTAGTCGAGCGGGTGGTAGCAGCTGATGTACTGGAAGGCGTCAGCGACGCTCTGGATGAAATCGTCCTGACGGATCGTGGTCATGGATTTTCTGAAATGGATCGAGGGCGCGTATTTTAGCCACATAGGGAGGCAATGACCAGTCTTGGCCTTCACCCGCTCTTGCTCTGATGGAAAAGTATTTGTTATTATTTATTAATTTATATTAAATATATTATATATTTAGTAACAATATTGATATCGAAATCCAGCAGAGCGGGTGACAGTAAAAATGGCCCCAGGATTCTCCATTTCATTCAATCTCGCCGCCTTGCTTGCAACTCGCCGTTTAGTCTCGATCTGGCGCTCCAAGCGGAAACAGGTTGCGATACGGTCTCGCCTCATTCACTACGCGAACGATTGATGGGCGTGCAAGCAGGCGGGCACGATATGCGCGCACGTTTACAAACTGCTGGGCAATCTCATGCACCCAGTCGGCGTAGAACAGCGAAGGGGCGGCTGCGCAATCCGCCAGTGAAAAATTTTCTCCTGCGGCCCACGTCCGGTTCTGCATGGCCGAATCAAGCCACCTATAGGAGATGTCGAGTTCAGTCTTGGCAGCCGCGACACCGACAGGATCGCGGTTCGCCGGAACCCGAAGGCTGTCTCCAACAACTTTCTGCATCGGTGTCATGACGTAGTTGTCGAAGAAGCGATCCATGAAGCGCGTGTGCAACGCGGCCTCGGGATTTTCCGGGATGAGTTGCACCGGACCGAGGTAATGCAGCATGAGGTATTCGATGATGACGCTGGACTCGATCAGGGTGGCATCACCATCCACCAGAACCGGAAATTTCTTGTGCGGCCATAAGGCCTCCAGCTCGGCGAATCCTTTCTCATCATCCAACATGCGGAATGTGAAGCCCGTTCCGTTTTCGTAAAGCGCAATAAGTACCTTCTGGCAATAGGACGCGAATGGATGGGCATAAAGCACGAGTGCCATGATGATTTACCTTGATTAGCTTCAGATTGCGCTCTTAAACAGCTATTCACGCAGAAGGCGCAGACAAGGCAAACACCCGCGCAAAGTAACCGCTGGCATCTTCCAGCAGCGCGGTCTTATCGCCCTCGCCTTCGATGCCGGCCAGCGCGCGCGCCAGGCGCTTCTTGTATTCGAGCTGCATGGCGCGGCCGATCTCGATGCGCTGGGCCTGCGGGCTGCCGGCGCCGTGCATGGATTCGGTGAGGTAACCGACAGCATTACGGCCCAGCGTCATGTTCTCGATCAGACGCAGGATGCGCGCCCGCTCCTCGGTGCTGAAGCCTTCGCGCCCTTGCAGGTATTTCTTCAGCAGCGCGCCGATTTCCGGATGGTTGAAATCCTTTTCCGAAGGCAGGGTCGCCACCAGGCCGCCTGCGAGGTCCTGCGCGAGCCGGCTCAGTTCGTAGGGCAGTTTCGTGACATGGTGCTTGCAGACATTGGCTAGCATGTCGTCGTTGATGAAGGCGCCGGACTTGGTCGCGTGGCCCTGGTAGCTGGCGGCGATGCCGGTGCCGTAGATGGTCTCGTTGAGATGTGTCATCTCCACCAGCTTGTCCTTCACATGCGAGGCGCCCGCTACGCCGTTCATGTCGGCGATCTGCGCAGCGGCGCCGATGAGCACGTCGCCGACGCCGGATTTGCAGACGTAGGAGCGGCGGTGATAGGTGGTGAAGCGCTGCACCAGCAGGGCTGCGTAGGCAGTCTCGCCGTCCATGAACACCAGGTGGTTGGGGATGAACACATCCTTGAAGATCACCAGTGCTTCCTGCCCGCCATACATCACGTTGCCGGCGTCGATGCTGCCGCCTTCCATGCTGCGCGTATCGCAGGACTGGCGGCCGTAGACGTAGGTGATGCCCTGGGCGTCCACCGGAATCGCGCCGACGATGGCGTAGCTCTCGTCGCCCGCGCCGAGGCGGATGGTCGGCATCACAACCAGCCAGTGCGAATTGATGCACCCGGTCTGGTGCGCCTTGGCGCCGCTGATGTAGACGCCTTCGGAAGCGCGGCGGGTCACGTGCACAAACAGGTCGGGATCGGACTGCTCGTGCGGCGCCTTGCCGCGATCGCCTTTCACGTCGGTCATGGCGCCGCCGATGACGTAGTTGTGGCGGTGCATCTCGGTGAGAAAATTCTTCAGGCGGGCGTGATAGCCGCTGCCGTGTTTCTCGTCGATCTCGAAAGTCACCGAGTACAGCGAGTTGAACGCGTCCATGCCGACGCAGCGCTGGAAGCAGGTGCCCGTGAGTTGGCCGAGGCGGCGCTGCATCTTGTTCTGCGCCACCAGGTCCTGCGCGCTGGTGCAGACATGCAGGAAGCGGCTGACGCGCTCGCCGGTGAACGGCGACACCACACTGGCCAGTTCCGGCTGCTCCACCGCGAGGTCGTAGGTGCGCGCTACAGCATTGATCGATGGCCGGATCATCGGATGATCCACCGGCTCCGGCACGCGCTCGCCGAACAGGTAAACCACCAGCCCGCGCCCGCGCAGGCTTTCAATATAGTCCGCGCCGCTGACAATCTTGCGGGGGGCTTTTACAGACAGCACGCTGCTCATGGCATTTATCTCAATAGGGGGATGTCGATGATAGCGCGCAGCATTGCGACCAGCGCTACCCGCCTGCCCCACCCACACCATGAATGCCGCCGCGCGTCAGCAGTGCCGGGTCCAGCAGCTTGCGCAAAGTGGCAGCATCCATTCCGGTTTCCTCGCGCGCTACGTCGAGCACGGGCCGGTTCTGCCTGTAGGCCTTCTTGGCGATTGCTGCGCCCTTTTCATAGCCGATCACGCTGTTGAGCGCGGTGATAAGGATGGGATTTTTCGCCAGCGCTGCGTCGATATGATCCTTGCGCACGCTGAAGCTGGCGATGGACTTGTCCGCCAGCAGGCGCGAGACATTCGCCAGCAGTTCGATGCTCTGCAACAGGTTATGGGCGATGACCGGCAGCATCACGTTGAGCTGGAAATTGCCGGCTTGCGCGGCGACGGTG
>JBOICL010000179.1:0-19678 GCA_050740055.1 Stenotrophobium sp. | reverse complement strand
GGGCAGACCTTGTTCATGCCCTTCAGCTTGGCCTCGGCATCGGACTCTTCCTTGGATAGCGACTTGATGGTTCCATTCGCCGCGACCTGGTCGTCGGTTATGTCGGGATGTTCTTTGTGCAGTTTGGCCGTGGCTTTTTCCAGCGTCGTCTTGGTGGCGCCGACGTTGCGCAGCGCCGCGACCTTGTCGCCGCAATATGCGGCGTCAACATCTTTGTGCGTTTCGTAGAACTCGGCGCCGTTGGACTTGTTGAAGCTGGTCACCCCATCGACGATGCGCTCGATGGTGGACGCCTTGTGATCCTTGGTGAAGACGAAGACCGCCAGCGCCGAACAGTCCGGATTGAGCAGGCCGGACGAGGTCGGGATCGGCGTGATCGCCTGCACGATGGCGTACTTGTTGCGCGGCAGCACGAAGAACTTGGGCGAAGCCTCCGAGAACGCGGAGTTCACGATCTTGCCCATCTGCGGCAGGGACAGCGTGGACGCTACACCGGCGGTGTTGCTCATGTGCCAGGCGAAACGGTCGATCTGCTCCATGTTGCCGTACTGCACGCATGATTCCGGATCTTCTTCGGCGATGACCTTGAAGATGTCCACGCCGATGGCGAAGTTCTGCGTCACCGCGCGGAAGTCCTGGTTGAACCTCGAATTGGGCAGCAGTTCCGGGATACCGGACTGGCTGTCGCCGACCTGTAGCTCCTGTCCCTTCCAGAGGCTCCAGCCGAGCAGAATCGAGCAGATCACCAGCGTGATGACCGCCGGCTTGAACTTGACCATGTTGGACAGCAGGCGCCACAGCGGATCGAGGATCGCGTCGCGCTTTTCCTGCTTGACGGCGAAGGCCTTGGGATCGCCGATGTCCACCCAGGTAAGCATGATCGGCATCATGATCTTGTTGGTGATGATGATCGCCGCCATGCCCAGCGTAGCGTTGATCGACATCTCGCGGATGATGTCGATAGGGATCAGGTAGATCGTGCCGAAACCGGCAACGTCCGTCAGGATCGCCATGGTTCCGTAGATCGCCAGGCGGCGCCAGGTGTATAGCGAGGCGTCGAAGCTGTTGCGGCCGTTTTCGGCGATTTCGCCGACCCAGGCGTTCACGTACTGCACGCCGTGCGAAACCGATACCGCGAGAATCAGAAACGGCACCAGGATGGCGAAGGGATCAAGCCCGTAGCCCATCCAGCGCAGCAGGCCGAATTCCCAGATCACCGCGACAATGGAACAAATCAGCGGCAGCACGGCGAGCTTGAACGAGCCGACGTAAAGCCACAGCAGGATCATGGTCATGATCAGGGTGACGAAGAAGAACACCACCACCTGCAGCGTCGCGTCGATGACATCGCCGACGACCTTGGCGAAGCCGATGATATGAACGTCGATGTCCGGGTTGTACTGCGGATTGGCGACCGCCTTGGCATCGACCAGGCTGCCGGAGATCGGGATGATCTTGGCCTGGTCAGTCACCGGATCTTTTTTCGTCGCATCGAAGCTCTGGAAGCGCAGCTTCCAGCCGTAATCGGTAAAGCCTTCATCGATCTTGTCGCCGGCCTTGAACTTGTACTTGCCGTCCGGCGTGGTGTAGTCGCTCTTGAGCGTGTAGACGTACTTTGTCTTGCTGGTGAAGCGGCGGCGGACTTTGTCCTCTAACTGATTGGCGACTTTGCCGTAATCCAGTTTCACGCCGGTGACCGGATCGGTTTCCAGCAGCTCGGAGAAAATCATCGCGCCGCGCTGGTCCTTGGTGGTCATGCGGCCGATGACCTCGGCCTTGCTGACGTGGTCGCGCACGATGTCGAACATTTCCTGCGTCGGCTGGTATTCGGCGGGAATGACGTTGCCGCCCTTAAAGCCGCCTTCCACGACTTCAATGTAGCGCACATCCGGCGTGAACAGCGAGGACACGCGTGAACGGTCAACGCCGGGCAGGAAGAAGACTTCGTCAGTGGCCGCCTTGAGTTCGGTGAGAAACTTCTCGTTGTAGATATTGCCGTTTTTCTGGATCAGCGCGACCAGCACGGTGTTGGCGCCGCCGAAATCCGTCATGTATTGCTTGAGCACCTTCATGTACGGATGCTCCAGCGGGATCGACTTGTCGAAACCCGCATCGGTCCTGATCTGCACCATCTCGATGAACAGAAACGCCGTGATGGCCACCAGGATGCCCATGGTCAGCCAGCGCTTGGCGTAGATCAGCGGCTCCAGGGCACTGAGTATCTTGTGTGCCACGCCAAGTTTGGCTTCGCTCGTTTCCAAATCGCTCATTTTCCTACTCCCCGGTTTCTTGTATGGCTATGTTTACTGGAGCTGCGCCAAGGTCTGCACGCCGAGCGCGCCGGTGACCAGGATGCCGTTGCCAAATGGAATGACCGAGCTCAAGGTGCTGGTCACGACTTCCTGCTTCTCCTTGCCGTTGTCCATCACCGGCTTGGTGATGGTGATGGGCTTCACGGTGCCGGTCACGGAGTTGATCTCGATGATCGTGCCGGCCAGGCCAACCAGCACCATCTGGCCATCCGGCAGGATGGTGCCGCCGAAGAAGCTGGACACCGTGCCGGTATCGATCTTGGTCCACTTGTTGGACTTCACGTCCTGGGTCATGAACACGTTGCCGCGCAGACCGTAGATCAGCGCGCCGGACTGGCCGACCGGCAGCGCGCCGAACAGCGAGCCGTCATAGGTCGGCGGGAGTTTTTCCCAGGTCGCACCGCCATCGGCAGAAAGCCCCAGCAGGCCCTGTTCGCCGGCGATCAGCAGGCTGCCGTTGCCGAGCTTGGTGATGGAGTTCAGGTGCAGGCCATCGGCGAGGATGCTGGGCGCATCCACCGCGGTCCAGGTCTGGCCGGCATCGTTGGTCTTTTCGATCAGGCCGTAGGCGCCGACCGCGATGCCGTTATTGGCGTCGTTGAACAGCACCTGCAGGAAGGGTTTTTCCAGTTCTGGATGGAAGTTCTGCAACTGCCAGGTCTTGCCGCCGTCGGTAGTGTGCAGGATGGTGGCGTCGTGGCCGACAGCCCAGCCGTTTTTGTCATCGACGAAATAGACCGAGGTCAGGGTCGCGCGCACCGGTGTCTGCACCTGTGCCCAGTCCTTGCCGTTGTTGGACACGATCACCGCGCCGCGGGCGCCGACCGCGACCAGATGGTCGCCGTCGTTGGCCACGCTGAGGATCAGGCTGCTGGCCGTGAGCGGTTCCATCTCGGAGCGCTGTGGCTTGACCGGCGGTGCCGGCGGGGTTGCGGCATCGCCGCTGGCGGGCGCGCTGGCGGAGGCATCACCACCACTGGCCGGAGCGCTGGCAGAAGCATCTGCGCCCGCTGGCGCTGCGGCGGAGGCATCGCCGCCGCCGGCAGGCGCAGCGGCGTCCGAGCCACTGTCCGCCCAAACCAGGCCGGTCACCGTGAGCACAGCGGCGGCGCTCAGTGCCGCCAGCCATTTTTTATGGTTTTTTCTCATCATCGTCTGCATCCCCCAGGTGGCGTCACTTTTTGCGTGGCGCAGGTTTGCTGAAATTTTTCGGCCCGGCCGTGCCGCAGGGCACGCGCACGAGCCGTTCGATCATATCGTGACTTTCGCGCTTGCGCACACTATGGCCGCAACCAGATCAGCGAGGCCATGCGGCCATTGACAGGTTCGCGGCGATACGAATAAAAACGCCGCGCATCGGTATACGTGCACAGGCCGCCGCCATAAACCCGCGCCACACCCACGCCCGCCAGCCGCAAACGCGCCAGTGCATAGAGATCAGCGAGGTATTTGTTCTGCATGCTGCCGGGCAGGAAACAGGCCGCTGCCGCCGCATCGCGCCGCATGAACGCCTCGCGCACTTCCGTGCCGACCTCGAAGGCCCGCGGCCCGATCGCCGGACCCAGCCAAGCCATCAGATTACGCGGCGGCAGCGCCATCGCCTGCACGGTGTTTTCCAGCACGCCCGCGCAGAGGCCGCGCCAGCCGGCGTGGGCGACGGCCACGGCGCTGCCCGCGTCATCGCAGAACAGCACCGGCAGGCAGTCGGCGGTGAGCACCACGCAGGCGATGCCGGCCTGCGTGGCGCAAGCGGCGTCGGCGCCGGCCTCAGCCGCGCCGGATTCGGCAGGCAGGCGCAGGACACGCGTGCCGTGCACCTGGTTCAGCCAGAAAGGCTCCTGCGCAAGTCCCAGCGCGCGGCAAAGGCGCTCGCGGTTCTGCGCCATCCGTGCGGGATCGTCGCCGACGTGCGTGCCGAGATTGAGCGTAGCGTAAGGGCCAAGGCTGACGCCGCCCGCGCGCGTGGTAACGGCGGCGCAGACCCGCGCCGGCGCGGGCCAATCGGGCCGCAGCAAGGCCAGTTCAGTGTCACCCGCTCCCGGTGTTTGGCTGGCCATTGTTGTTTTATAATATTTATTATATTAGTAAATATACATTAATTTAAAACAATACGGTCTTGCGAATCAGGCATAGCGGGTGGTGTTTTTCGGCGGCAGCGCGTGCTGGCGCAGCGTGGCGAGCAACTCCTGCATGTCCCTGGGCGGCTCTACGCACCAACTCATGGATTTGCCGCTGACCGGGTGCTCCAGTTCCAGCTCGCGCGCATGCAGCGCCTGACGCGGAAACGCCTTGAGCGCATTGCGCAGGTCCTCGTCCATGCCGCGCCCGCGCACCACGTCGCCGCCGTAGGTGCGGTCGCCGATGAGCGGATGCTTGATGTGCGCCATGTGCACGCGGATCTGGTGCGTGCGGCCGGTTTCCAGCTTGACGCGCACGTGTGTATGCGCGGGAAAGCGCTCGTGCACGCGGTAATGCGTGACCGCCTCGCGGCCGCCGCGGTCCAGCACCGCCATCTTCACGCGGTCGCGCGGATGGCGGCCGATCTGCGTGCTGACGGTGCCGCCGGAGACCATCGCGCCATGCACCACGGCATCGTATTCGCGGCGGATGTCGTGCTCGGACAGCATCGCCACCAGCTTGGGATGCGCCGGCAGGGTCAGCGCCACCACCAGCAGGCCAGAGGTGTCCTTGTCCAGCCGGTGCACCAGCCCCGCGCGCGGCACCACGGCGGTCTGCGGCCAGCGGTGCAGCAGAGCGTTTTGCAGCGTGCCGGAGGACACGCCCGCGCCGGGGTGCGCGGTCAGGCCCGCCGGCTTGTTGATCACGGCGATGGCCTTGTCCTCGTAGATCACGTCCAGCGCGATAGCCTCGGCCTGCACCGCGTGGCTGACCTCGGCCTGCGCCTCAAGCTCCAGCAGGTCGCCCGCCTTGACCAGCGTGCGCGGCACATCCGTCGCCACACCATTGAGATGCACGCGGCCGGCGGCGATCCAGCCCTGGATGCGCGCCCGCGACCAGTCGCGGAACAGCCGCGCGCAGACCGCGTCCAGGCGCATGCCGGACAGCTCCGGCGGAACCTCGGCGCTGTGGCGCTGGTCTTCTTCGGCGTCGTCCCCGGCGGTCTTTTGCGCTGCGGTCATCGGCTATACTCGCGGCTCATTATTAAAGTCCTGCTGCTCATGAAATCACCCCTGCTGTTGCGCTTGGCGCTGGTCGCGCTGACCCTGTTCGCGGCCGCCTGCTCGACGACTTCGAACACGATCGTGCTGCCGGACAATCCGTTCAAGCCCAACGCGAACAAGGAACGCGACCAGCGGCTCGCCGAAGACGTATTGTATAAGGCCGCGCGCCAGTCGTTGGACGATTCCGACTACGGCACCGCCATCACCCGCGAGAACGAACTCATCACCCGCTTCCCGTTCAGCGAATACGCGACCCAGGCCGAACTCGAACGCATCTATGCGTATTACCGCAACTTCCAGCCCGACCAGGCGCTGACCGCCGCCGACCGCTTCCTGCGCGATCATCCGCGCCATCCCGCGGTGGATTACGTGCAGTACCTCAAGGGCCTGGTCAATTCCGACCGCGATGAAGGCCTCGCCGGCGTACTGGGTCTCGACACCACCAAGGAAGACGTCGGTTTCGCACGCACCGCCTTCGACAACTTCGCCGTGCTGGTGCAGAAATATCCCAACAGCCGCTACGACGGCGACGCGCGCCAGCGCATGATCTACCTGCGCAACCGCATCGCACAGCACGAAATGCACATCGTGACTTTCTACATGCGCCGCGGCGCCTACATCGCCGCCGCCAAGCGCGCCGAGGAAGTGGTGATGCTCTACCCCGGCGCACCCGCGACGCTGGATGCGCTAAGGGCACTGGAAATCAGCAACCGCAAGCTGGGGCTCAACGCCCAGGCCGACGACGCGCGGAGCCTGCTCGAAGCCCAGGCAGCGCTGCCCGCGCCCAAGACCGATTACCCGGTTCCGCCCTACCATCCGGGCTTTTTCAAGCGGCTGTTCAGCTGGGAAAAAGCGCAGGCCTCCGCCGAAACGGCACCGCCTCCGCCCGCCGCAACGCCGAAATCCTGAGCGCTCAGATATCTCCGTAAACCGCCGTAATCGGGTAACGACGTTCGCGGCCAAAAGCGCAGCGCGTGATTTTCGGCCCCGGCGCGGACTGGCGGCGCTTGTATTCCGAACGCCGCACCAGCGCGGCGACACGCTGCACATCCGCCGCTGCGAATCCCAGCTTGACGATTTCCGGTATCGACAACTGCGCCTCGACATAGGCTTCGAGGATCGGGTCCAGCACCTCGTAGGGCGGCAGCGAATCTGAGTCCTTCTGGTCCGGCCGCAGTTCCGCCGATGGCGGCCGCGTGATGACGCGCTCTGGAATCACGGAACCCTGCGTGTTGCGGTAGCGGCACAGCCGGTACACCAGGGTCTTGTATACATCCTTGATCGGCGCGAAGCCGCCGCACATGTCGCCGTAGAGCGTGGCGTAGCCCACCGCCATCTCGCTCTTGTTGCCGGTGGGCAGAACCACGTGGCCGAATTTATTGGACAAGGCCATCAGCAGCACGCCGCGGCTGCGCGATTGCAGGTTTTCTTCGGTGATGTCCGCCGCGCGCCCCGCGAACTCCGGCGCCAGCGTGCGGGTAAACGCCTGCACCGCGGGCTCGATGTCGAGCCGCGAATATCGGATGCCCATGCGTTCTGCCTGGATGCGCGCGTCGTCGTTGGACATGTCCATCGTGTAGCGCGAGGGCATCGACACGCCCCACACACGCTGCGGCCCCAGCGCATCGGCGGCGATGGCAGCGACCAGCGCCGAGTCGATGCCGCCCGACATGCCGACCAGCGCGCCGGGAAACCCGTTGCGGTTGACGTAGTCGCGCACCGCCTGCACCAGCGCGCGATAGGTGATGGCGTCCTCGTCCTGTTCTGAGCGTATTGCGCCTGCGAGGAGGGAACCATCGAGCGTGACGGGAAACACGCCTTCCTCGAACAGCGGCGCGGCAAAAGCAATCGCGCCATCCGCGTTGACTGCGCAGGAGTCGCCGTCGAACACCACATCGTCCTGGCCGCCGACGCAGTTGACGTAGACGATAGGCAGGCCGCTTTCCGCCACACGCAGATCGAGCGCGCGGCGGCGTTCCGCCGATTTGCCGATGTTGAACGGCGAGGCATTGATGTTGAGCAAAAGTTCGGCGCCCGCTGCGCGCGCCTGCGCTGCGGGCTGCGGCAGCCAGATGTCCTCGCAGATGGTGAGTCCGATCCTGCGGCCTTTGAGTTCAAACACGCATGGCGCGTGGCCGGGGCGGAAATGGCGGCGCTCGTCGAACACTCCGTAGTTGGGCAGTTGCTGCTTGCGGTAGTGCGCGATGATTTCGCCGTCACGGATCGCGTAGGCGGCGTTGTAGATCTCGCCGTCCGCGTATTCCGGCAGGCCCGTGACCAGCGTGATGCCGCCCACTTCGTCCAGCAGGCGGCGTACGCCGCGCTCGATCAGCGCGGGCATTGCGCTGCGCAGCAGGAGATCGTCCGGCGGATAACCGATCAGGGAAAGTTCGGGGCAGGCGACGAGATCGGCGTGCAGTTCGTCGCGCGCCCGGCGCGCAGCCTCGACGATTTTGCCGACATTGCCCTCGACATCGCCGACCCAGAGGTTGAGCTGGGCGGCGGCGATGACGAGAGATTGCGACGGCAAGGTTTTACTTGAGCAGCGACTTCATGGCTGCGCCGAGATCAGCGGGAGAACGCACGGTCTTGACGCCCGCGGCTTCCAGCGCCGCGAACTTCTCGTTGGCGGTGCCCTTGCCGCCGGCGATGATCGCGCCGGCGTGGCCCATGCGCTTGCCCGCGGGCGCGGTGACGCCGGCGATGTAGGCGACCACGGGTTTCTTCACGTGCTTCTTGATGTACTCGGCCGCTTCCTCTTCGGAAGATCCGCCGATTTCGCCAACCATGATGATGCCCTCGGTCTGCGGGTCCTTCTCGAACAGCTTGATCACGTCGATGAAGCCGAGACCGCGTACCGGGTCGCCGCCGATGCCGACGCAGGTGGACTGACCCAGGCCGTTCTGGGTGGTCTGATGCACGGTTTCATAGGTCAGCGTGCCGGAGCGCGAAACCACGCCGATGCTGCCGGGCTTGTGGATGTGGCCGGGCATGATGCCGATCTTGCATTCGCCCGGCGTGATCACGCCGGGACAGTTGGGTCCGATCAGCACGCAGCTTTTCTCGGCCAGCGTGGCCTTGACCCTGACCATGTCGTTGACCGGGATGCCCTCGGTTATGCAGACGATGACCTTGATGCCGGCGTCGGCCGCTTCGAGGATCGCATCGGCCGCGAACGGCGCCGGCACATAGATCATGGTGGCTTCGGCGCCGGTCTGCTTCACCGCGTCGTGGCAGGTGTGGAACACCGGCAGATTGAGATGCGAGGAACCGCCGCGGCCCGGCGTGACGCCGCCGACCAGCTTGGTGCCATAGGCGATCGCCTGTTCCGAATGGAAAGTTCCCTGCTTGCCGGTGAAGCCCTGGCAGATGACCTTGGTGCTTTTATTGATCAGGATGCTCATTGCTTAATTTCCCTTCTTGGCGGCGGCGACCACCGTCTTGGCGGCTTCGGTGAGATCGGAGACGGGCGTGATGGCGAGGCCGCTGTTCTGCAGCAGTTCGCGTCCCTTCTCCATGTTGGTACCCTGCAGGCGCGCCACCACCGGCACTTTCAGGCCGATCTGCTTGACCGCGGTGATGATGCCCTCGGCGATCAGGTCGCAGCGCACGATGCCGCCGAAGATGTTGATGAAGATGGCCTTGACTTCCGGCGACTTGGTGATGAGCTTGAACGCTTCCGTGACCTTCTCCGCCGTGGTGCCACCACCAACATCGAGGAAGTTGGCGGGCTGGCCGCCGTGCAGCTTGACGATGTCCATGGTCGCCATCGCCAAGCCGGCGCCGTTAACCATGCAGCCGATGTTGCCTTCGAGCGTCACGTAGTTGAGATCGTATTTCGCAGCTTCGCGCTCGCGCGCATCCTCCTGCGTGGGGTCGCGCATTTCCGCGATGGGCTTCTGGCGGAACAGGGCGTTGTCGTCGAAGTTGAGCTTGGCGTCGAGCGCCATGACGTTGCCGTCCTTGGTAACGATCAGCGGATTGATTTCGACCAGACTCGCGTCCAGCTCAGTAAAGATACGCGCCAGACCGAGCATGATTTTGGTGAACTGGTCCACCTGTTCCTTGTTCAGGTCCATGAAGAAGCCCAGTTCACGCGCCTGGTAGGGCTGCAGGCCAGCGGCGGGATGCACAGCGACATGCTTGATCTTCTCCGGCGTCTTGTGCGCGACTTCCTCGATGTCCATGCCGCCGGCGGCGGAGGCCATGAACACCAGGCGTTCCTGGCTGCGGTCGATCACGGCGGAGACGTAAAGCTCACGTGCGATGGCGGAGGGCTTCTCGACCCACACGCTGTTGACCGGCAGACCGCGGGCATCGGTCTGGATCGTGACCAGATGCGTGCCGAGCATCTTTTTGGCGGCTTCCTCGACGGCGTCGAAACCCTCGACCAGCTTGACGCCACCAACTTTGCCGCGACCGCCTGCATGCACCTGCGCCTTGACCACGAATTTGTCGCCGCCGACCAGCTTGGCCGCCGCCCGCGCCTGCTCGGGACTCGCCGCCAGAGCACCCTGCGGCACCGGGATGCCGTACCGCGTAAATATTTCCTTGGCTTGATATTCGTGCAGATTCATGCGTGCTCCCGGGTTCTTCGTTTGAGTTGCGGATTGTGTTCCAAGCTTACGGCAATACGCAAAAACCGAACCACCCGCTCGGAGTATTTTAGTTTGCGTAATTGTTATATTAAATTAATTAATATTAAATTATATCAATATAATATAACTGCCCCGCACCCCTCCGACGCAGGAGCGGGTGGCCAACGACACGGAGCCGTGAGCGTGGGTGCGGAAGGTGGCCAGCGACACGGAGCCGCGAGCGCAGCGAGCGTGGGAGCGGGAGCTGGCCAATCGCCCAGCCCCGACACGGCGCCCTCGCGTAGCGAGGCGAGTGCGGGAGGGGATGGTTTGCTCGCCAAATCTAAGCTTGCGGAGCCCAACGGCTCGCTCCCGCTTGCCGAAGCAAGACGCCGTGTCGGCGGGCGCCTACAATCCACCGATTCCGTCTGAATCCGATTGCGCCGCCATGTTCCGCTTAGTCCTTCTCGCCGCCTTCATCTGGATCGTCTGGCGCCTGCTGCGCGGACTGCGCATCAACGTCGAGCGTGTGCCGCCGCCACAGGCGCCCGACCATTTCGAGCCGATGGCGCGCTGCGCCAGATGCGGCACGCACCTGCCCGCCGCCGCGCTGAGCAAGTCGGGGCTCTGCGGCCGCTGCGCCGAATGACCGCTGCGGCGCCGCCGTCCCCCGCGCTGAACGCACCAGAGGACTGGCGCGTCCTGCGCCTGCTGTCGCTGTACCGCCTGGCGCTGATCGCCGTGCTGCTGGTGGTTTTCGAAAGCGGTTTCGGCGGACTGTTTTTCCAGCAGGCCCTGCCACGCCTGTTCCACTACGCCTGCGTCGGCTACGCGCTCGCCGCGTTGCTGTTGCTGCTGCCGATGCTGTACCACACGCCGCGCATCGGTGCGCAGGCACATCTCCAGTTCGGCGTGGACAGTTTCGCCATCGCGCTGCTGGTCTACGCCAGCGGCGGCGTGCCCAATGGCCTGGGCATCCTGCTGATCACGCCGGCGCTGGCCTGCGCGATTCCGGTGACGCGGCGCATGGCGGTGGTGCAGGCCGCGTGCGCGACGCTGGCGATGTTCGGCGAGGAGATCGTGCGGCAGTCGTCCATCGGTTTCGCCGCCACCGAGTTCACCGCCGCCGGCCTGCTCGGCCTGATGTTCTTCGCCACCTCGATGGCCGCCAACACCGTGGCCGCGCGCGCACGCCGCAGCGAGGCGCTTGCTGAACGCGTCGGCAGCGACCTGGCGAACATGTCGCGCCTCAACGACAGCATCATCGAAAACATGCAGACCGGCGTGCTGGTACTCGACGCCGAACGCGGCGTGCATACCATCAACGCCGCCGCCAAGCGCCTGCTCGGCCTCGGCCATTCCGGCGCGCAGCCGCTGGCGCAGGTCGCGCCGGCGCTGGACGAAGCCGCACGCGCCTGGCTGGCCGGCGGCGACGATGCGCAGCCGGTCAGCGTTGGCGGCGCGGCCGAGGTCATCCCGCGCTTTACGCGCCTGGGCTGGGGCGCCAATGCGCCGATTCTGATGCTGCTGGAAGACGCCGCCGCGCTGCGCGCGCAGGCGCAGCAGATGAAGCTCGCTGCGCTCGGCCGCCTGTCCGCCAGCATCGCCCACGAAATCCGCAACCCGCTGTCGGCAATCACCCACGCCGGCCAACTGCTGGCGGAATCGTCCGACATCCACGGCGAGAACCAGCGCCTGCTCGGCATGATCCAGCGCCACAGCCAGCGCATCGACAAGATCGTGCGCGACGTGCTCGATGTTTCGCGGCGCGAAGCCGCCATCCGCACCGAGCTGCCGCTGAAAAACTGGCTGATCCGCACCGCGGGCGTCTACCAGGAAGGTTTCGCCGAGCGCCCGCGGCCGATCGAACTGCTGGAGATGCCGGACGATTTCAGCGTGCGTTTTGATCCGCACCATCTTCAGCAAGTGATTTTCAACCTCTGGGACAACAGCTTCGAGCACGGCGGCGCGCACAATGTAATGGTGCTGCTTTCGGCTGGACTCACCGGAACGGGACGGCAAATCTACCTGGATTTGCGCGACAACGGGCCGGGCATCGCGGCGCAGTTGTTCGACCGCATCTTCGAGCCTTTCTTCACCACCGCCACGCAGGGCACCGGCCTGGGCCTTTATCTGTCGCGCGAGCTGTGCGAATACAATCAGGCGCGGTTGCAGTACCTGCCCCAGGACGAGGGCGCCTGTTTCCGCATCCTGTTCGCTCCGGAAAACCGCTGATCATGCCCAAGGCCACCGCCCTCATCGTTGACGACGAAGCCGACATCCGTGAACTGGTCGAGATCACGCTGTCGCGCATGGACATCGACACCCGCTCCGCCACCACGCTGGGCGAGGCGCAGGCACTGCTGGCGGAGCACAAGTTCGATTTCTGCATCACCGACATGCGCCTGCCGGACGGCAACGGCATCGCGCTGGTGCAGCAGATCCAGCGCGAGCATCCGTGTATGCCGGTGGCGGTGATCACGGCCTACGGCAACGCCCAGGCCGCGGTGGAAAGCCTCAAGGCCGGCGCCTTCGATTTCGTCTCCAAGCCAGTCAACCTGCAGGTGCTGCGCAAGCTGGTGGACACCGCGCTCAAGACCCGCGAAAAACCGGCGCAGGAGCCTCCGGACGGCGGACTGATCGGCAAGGCCGCCGTCATCGCCGACCTGCGCCAGACCATCGGCCGCGTCGCACGCACGCAGTCGCCGGTGCATGTAATCGGCGAATCCGGCACCGGCAAGGAACTGGTGGCGCGCCTGATCCACGCGCGCGGCCCGCGCGCCGCGGGTGCGTTCGTGCCGGTCAACTGCGGCGCCATTCCCACCGAACTGATGGAGAGTGAATTTTTCGGCCACGTGAAAGGCAGCTTCACCGGCGCAGTGCGCGACAAGACTGGACTGTTCCAGGCCGCCGACGGCGGCACGCTGTTTCTCGACGAGATCGCGGAACTGCCGCTGCACATGCAGGTGAAGCTGCTGCGCGCGGTGCAGGAACGCGCGGTGCGGCCGGTCGGCTCGCAGGCCGAAGTGGCGGTCAACGTGCGCATCATCTCGGCCACGCACAAGAACCTCGGCCAGCTTGTGCATGACGGCCATTTCCGCCAGGACCTGTTCTATCGGATCAACGTCATCGAAATCCGCGTGCCGGCGCTGCGCGAGCGCGTCGAGGACATCCCCCTTCTCGCAAGCGCGATCCTGCAGCGGCTCTCCACTCAGAACGGCCTGCAAGCGCCGCCGGAACTGGACGCCACCGCGCTCAAGGTGCTCAAGGCGCATTCCTTTTCCGGCAACGTGCGCGAACTGGAAAACGTGCTGGAGCGCGCCATCGCCCTCTGCGACGGCCAGCGCATCAGCGCCGGCGACCTGCTGCTGCGCGCGCTGTCCAGCGACGGCCAGACCGCCGAGCAGGCCGGCAATAGCGAAGCCCTGCCCGGCCAGCTCGAAGAAATGGAAAGACGCGCGATCCGCGAGGCCCTCGAAAAATCGCGGCACAACAAGACCCGCGCCGCGCAACTGCTGGGCATGTCCTTCCGCTCGCTGCGCTACCGCATCAAGAAGCTGAACATCGAGTAAGCGGAAAATCCTCAGCTTGAGTGCCTTTCCAGGGTGCTGTTAGTGGTAAATACCCATTTCCCGTTCTTTTGCTAGTATCCCCGCCAAGGCCTGCAAGTACGGGCCGGTTTCAGCCCGGACCAAAGAGTCCAGATAAAGGGCATTACAAAAGTGCGGCGCCGTGCCACTCGTGACCGGCAGCTACCAAGGAGAGAGACGGGATGAATCGCCCGCTGCTGGCTTTCGAACATGCTTACCGTGACCGGCCCCATGCCACGGCCCGCAACCGCCGGATCATCGGCGCGACCATGCCGGCCGCGCAGTGCGCCGAGTTCAAACGCATCCTGCAAGGCTGCCTCCATGCGGCCGCGCGCGCGATGGACGCCGATGGCGCGTTTTTCCTGGTGCGCCGCGAGCCGGGAACGATGGAGGTGGTTGCCGCGCACAATATCCGCCCCGCGGAAATCCGCTACACGATTTCGCGCCGAGCCAAGCGCCCGCTGCTGCTGGCCCTGCGCGAACACCGCATCGCCGCCGCAGATGCGCGCGGACGTCCGCTGCCCCACGATGCCGGTCCCGGCGGCGCGGCGACCGCTCCTGCGGCTTTGTGCGTGCCGCTGGATCTCGGCCTGCGCCAGTCCGGCGCGCTGTGCCTGCTGCGCCAGCGTAATGCACGGCCGCTCAGCGGACTCGATTTCGACATCATCCAGGCCTTGACCGAACAGGCATCGCTGGCCATCGGCGCCGCCACCCATCAGTCCGCGCTCGTGCATCTGGAAGAATGGCTCTGCGAGTTCGCGCCGGTCGCCGTCTGATCCCGTGAGCAGCCGCAGCGATCCGGGCAGTCTCCACGTGCATCGCGACCGCCGCCAGTCACCCGCCGCCCCGTCCGACGATACCGCTCAGTTCCGCGACACGGTACTGCAGAAGGTCAGGGAGCTGTCGGCGGACAACGACCGCCTGCTGCAATCGGTCTCGCTCAGCGAGAAGCGCTTCCGCGGCATCGTCGAGGCGGTGTGGCGCGTGCAGGAACAGGAGCGCCGCCGCCTCGCGCGCGACCTGCACGACGGCATCGGCCAGACGCTCACGGCGCTGACCAACCAGTTGCAGCGCATCCTCGACGACGCCAGGGCGATGGGCAACCTGGGGCTGGAGGCACGGCTTGCAGACGCCCTGGAAATGACCGCAGGCGCGCTGCACGACACGCGGGAAATGTCACGGTTGCTGCGCCCGCCGCTGCTGGACGATCTCGGCCTCGCGGCCGCGCTTGGCTGGCTGGCGCGCACGCTGGGTGAGCGCGCCGGTGTCCTCATCGAATTCCACACGAATATCGGTGAACAGCGCCTCGCGCCCGATATCGAAACGCTGGTGTTCCGCATCACCCAGGAGGCGCTGACCAACGTCATCCGCCACAGCGGCGCGCCGGAAGCGCATGTCCTGCTGACGCTGACCGGCGGCCTGCTGCGCCTGCGCATACGCGACCACGGCCGGGGTTTCGACAACTGCGCGCGCACCAATCCCGGAAACGGCGCATCGAGCACCGGACTGCGCGGCATGCGCGATCGTGCCGAACTGTTCGGCGGCCTCCTCGACATCCAATCCGCGCCAAGCGAAGGCGCCACCGTGCAGATGACTCTCCCGCTCGGCACTGCCGAGCACACCTCCACGTCCAAGGGAAAACACTGAAATGCCCGCGATCCGCCTGCTCGTCGTTGACGATCACACCATCGTCCGCCAGGGACTCGTCTCCATGCTGGAGCAGACCGGCGAATGCGAAGTTGTGGCGCAAGCCGTTGACGGCGCGGAAGCCATGGTGCTGGCGCACAAGACCAAACCCGACATCGTCGTCACCGACCTGTCGATGCCGCGCCTGTCCGGGCTCGAAGTGGTGCGGCGCGTGCGCGAGCAGTTGCCGGGCATCAAGACCCTGGTGCTGACGGTGCACGAGGAAGACGAGTACATCCTGCCGATCATCCGCGCGGGCGCGTCGGGGTTCCTTACCAAGACCACGACAGTGGCCGACCTGATGACCGCGATCAAGACCATCCACGGTGGCCAGGCCTATTTCGGCGCACGCGCAGCCAAGGCCATCGCCGACCAGCAGCAGCGTCCGCGCTCCGCGGGCATGGACCCTTACGACCTGCTCACCGCGCGCGAACGCGAGACCTTCCAGCTTGTGGTCGAAGGCAAGACCACCAAGGAAATCGCCCAGATCCTCAACATCGGCGTGAAGACCGCGGAAAACCACCGCGCACGCATGATGGAAAAGCTGGGCCTGCGCAACACCGCAGAGGTGGTGCGCTTCGCCGCGCGCAAGGGCCTGCTCGGCTGACCCGCCTCCGTCTTCCATCTGTCTCCGCGGTAAAACAATGCGCACCAAGACGCGCAAAGACTATTACAGGCGTGCCATCTCGCCGCTATACTTGCTGCCGATCAGGCGGCATCCGGCGGTTTGCCGGTGCGAATCCGCCGCGGTTTTCAGTCAATCTCCTTGCAAGGGGCTCGTTCAATGAGTAATGAAGGCGTGGATGCCGGCCGTCGCCGGTTCCTGACGCTGACCACGGCGGTCGTGGGCGGCGCGGGCGCGGTGGCGGCAGTCTGGCCGTTTCTGGCTTCGCTGAAACCGAGCGAACGGGCCAAGGCGCTGGGTGCGCCGGTCACGGTGGATATCAGCAAGATCGAACCCGGCCAGAAGCTGACCGTGGCCTGGCGCGGCAAGCCGGTGTGGTTCGTCAACCGCACGCCGGAAATGCTGGCCGGCATCGCCAAGATTCCTGCCGGCGAACTGCGCGATCCCGACTGCGAAGAACCGCAGCAGCCGGCCTATGCGAAGAATGTCGATCGCTCGATCAAACCGGAACTGCTGGTGATGGTCGGCTCCTGCACCCACCTGGGCTGCTCGCCGACTTTCCGCCCGGATCATCCTGCGCCGGAAATCCGCGCAGACTGGAACGGCGGGTTCTTCTGCCCTTGTCACGGCTCCACCTACGACCTTTCCGGCCGCGTCTACAAAGACGTGCCGGCGCCGCTCAACATGGAGGTGCCGCCGTATCGCTATGCCAGCGCCAGCGTCGTCATCGTCGGCGAAGACCAGAAAGGAGCGGCGTAATGGCTATCGTCCCCAATCCGCACAAGACCACCGGCTTCCTCGGCTGGATCGATGACCGCTTTCCGCTGACCAAGCTGTGGAAAGATCACATCGCCGAGTATTACGCGCCGAAGAATTTCAACTTCTGGTACTTCTTCGGTTCGCTGGCGATGCTGGTGTTGGTCAACCAGCTGATCACCGGTATCTTCCTCACCATGCACTACAAGCCTGATGCGAGCCAGGCCTGGGACAGCATCGAGTACATCATGCGCGATGTGCCCTGGGGCAACATCATCCGCTACCTGCACTCCACCGGCGCCTCGGCGTTCTTCATCGTTGTGTACCTGCACATGTACCGCGGCCTGATGTACGGCTCCTATCGCAAGCCGCGCGAGCTGATCTGGATTTTCGGCATGCTGATCTTCTTCGCGCTGATGGCTGAAGCCTTCTGCGGCTACGTGCTGCCCTGGGGCCAGATGTCCTTCTGGGGTGCGCAGGTGATCATCTCGCTGTTCGGCGCGATTCCGGTCATCGGCCCCGACCTGGTCATCTGGATACAGGGCGACTACGTGCCCTCTGACGCCACCCTCAACCGCCTGTTCTCGCTGCACGTGGTTGCGCTGCCGTTCGTGCTGGTGGGCCTGGTGATCGCGCACCTGATCGCGCTGCATGAGGTCGGCTCCAACAATCCCGACGGCATTGAGATCAAGAAGCACAAGGACCCGGTCACGCACATCCCGCTCGACGGCATTCCCTTCCACCCGTATTACACGGTGAAGGACATCTTCGGCTGCTGCGCCTTCATGATCATCTTCCTCGGCATCGTGTTCTTCGCGCCGGATGGCGGCGGCTACGTCCTCGAGAAACCCAACTTCCTGCCGGCCAATCCGCTGGTCACGCCGCCGGAAATCACACCGGCCTGGTACTTCGGCGCGTACTACGCGATCCTGCGCGCGATTCCGAACAAGCTCATGGGTGTGATCGTGTTCGCCAGCGGCGTGGTGATCCTGTTCTTCGTGCCCTGGCTCGACCGTTCCAAGGTCAAGTCGATCCGCTACAAGGGACCGATCAGCAAGATTGCGCTGGCGCTGTTCACGGTCGCGTTCGCCGTGCTGGTCTACCTGGGCATGCACCCCGTGTCCCCAATACACACACTACTCGCACGCATAGGCACGATCATCTATTTCGGATTCTTTATCCTGATGCCGTGGTACTCGTCCATCGATAAAACCAAGCCTGAACCGGAGAGGGTGACAGAATGAAGCGCATCATCATTGCATTCGCGGCACTGTGCTTCGCTGCCGCCGCCTTCGCCGATGAACCGGAACTGCCGCTGCAGTTCAAGCCCGACACCGCCAACCTGTTCTCGGTGCAGCGCGGCGCGCGCGACTTCATGTCCTACTGCTCCGGCTGCCATTCCATGAAGCACCTGCGCTACAACCGCATCGCTCAGGATCTCGGCATCCCCGAAGACCTGATGAAGAAGAACCTGATGCTCACCAGCGACAAGCCGGGCGATCCGATCATCTCTTCGATGCCCGAAGCAGCGTCCGAAAACTGGTTCGGCCGCACGCCGCCGGACCTGACCGTGGAAGCGCGTTACCGCGGCCCGGACTGGATCTACAACTACCTAAACACCTTCTATCTCGACCCGTCGCGCCCGACCGGCGTGAACAACCTCGTCCTGCCCGGCGCGTCCATGCCGGACATCCTTTGGGAGTTGCAGGGCTGGCAGGTCAAGCCCGACGCGCCCAAGGGCGGCGCGAAGCCCGAAGCGGAAGGCGAGGAAGGCGGCACCGGCCTGACCTTGGTGCAGCCTGGCAAGATGTCGCCGGACGACTACCAGAAGTTTACCGCCGACCTCACCAACTTCATGACCTATGCCGCCGAACCCGGCCGCGAGGACCGCATCTCTCTGGGCATCAAGGTCATGCTGTATCTGATCCTGCTGACCGTGCTCGCCTACCTGCTCAAGAAAGAGTTCTGGAAAGACGTGCACTGAGTTTTTATCCAAGCGCAGCGCGTATCGCCGGCGCCGTTCATGGTAAGTTGCACACCATGAACGGCGCCTTTTATTTGCACCCGTCTTTCCACACGCGAACCTGCCGCAGCGGGCTCGCACCGGGGCGCCGCCGCTCATGAGTCTGCGGGCGCGCAGCAAGTTTGTCCCCGACAACAAGCCCGCCGTGCGCGCGGGCGTCACCCTGTTCTGCGTCAAGGACAGCGTGCGCTGCCACTGGGCGCGCATCGTGCTCGCGGAAAAGGATGTGGATGGCGCGCGCATCGAATGGGTCGCGCCGGGGCGCCCCAGCGAAGACCTGCTGGTGCTCAACCCCGCGCTGACGCTGCCCACGCTTACCGACCGCGACACCGTGATCCACCCCGAGCGCGTCATCGTCGAATATCTCGACGAACGCTATCCGCACCCCAAACTGCTGCCGCCCGACGCCGCCGCGCGTGCGCGCGTGCGCATGGCGCTGCTGCGCATCGAGCTGGAACTGTTCCCGCTGGTCGAGCACATCCTCGGCGGCCACGGCGACCTGCGCGCCCCGCGCAAGGCCCTCGCCGAACACCTCACCACCAGCGCGCGCCTGTGCCCCGCGCGCGGCTGGTTCATGGGCATGGACTACAACCTCGCCGACTGCGCCTGGGCCGCGCTGCTCTACCGCCTGCCCGGCCTCGGCCTGAAGCTGTCGCCGGAAGCGGCCGCCATCGTGCGCTACGCCGAACGCCTGTTCCAGCGGCCCGCGTTCCAGAAAACCCTGAAATGACCGCGCCGTCCCGCCGCCCCTACCTGATCCGGGCGATCTACGACTGGGCCACGGACAACGGCTACACCCCGCACATGCTGGTCGCCGCCGACTATCCCGGCGTCGTAGTCCCGCGCGAATTCGTGCAGGAAAACCGCATCACCCTCAATATCAGCCCGATGGCGGTGCAGACGCTCGACCTCAAGGCCGAGCCGATC
>JBOICL010000178.1:0-1314 GCA_050740055.1 Stenotrophobium sp. | reverse complement strand
GTCCACAACCTTGCGGAATAGCGGCGGCACCAACGCCAGGATAATCGTCGTGAGATAGCCGTAAGGCAGCATCGGCGCATCCTGATAGGCGCGCAATTCCCAGAAGGGCTTCTCGCCCATGGCGTGGTGATGCGAGTGGCGCGTCAGGTTGAACATGATCCAGCCCGACACGGCCTGATTGCAGTTCCAAGAGTGGCGCGGCTCGACCGGTTCGCCGGGCACACGCACGATCCCGTAGTGCTCCATGAAGTTGACGAACTCCAGGTAGCTCTTGGTATAGACCATGATGGCGACGGCGACCAGCGCCCCGACCCATCCCGCGGCATACGCGTAGAAGGCGATATAGGCGAGCGACATCAGGTTGCCGCGGTGCATGCGGTTGCGCCAGGACCAGACGCTATAGCCCTGCTTTTTCAGCCGCTCGGCCTCCAGGTGCCAGGCGCTGAGGTAGCTGTAGATGGTCGAACGTACGACGAAGGCATAGGAGTTTTCGCCGCGCCGGGATGTGGCCGGATCCTTGCGCGTGGATACGTTCTTGTGATGGCCGTACACATGCTCGATGGCGAAGGAGGCGTCGCCGCTGAGCGCCAGCATCCAGCGTCCGGCGATCTGCGCCGCCTTGCTCCAGGTGCGATGCGTGAGTTCGTGCGCGATGACGGTCCCGGCAAAGGCGAACATCAAACCCAGGGCGAGCGCGCCGCCGACCATCTGTAAGGGCGTCGTCGCCGCGCGCGCGGCAAACATGTCATAGCCGCTGAGATGACCGACAGCGGCGCCTATACCGAGCAGATCGAAGTCGCTGAGATACCAGGCGTAGACCGTCCCGGCCGCCCACAGCAGCGGCAAGGCGCTATACAGCCAGAAATTCAGCAGCCAGGTCTGTTCGTATTGCGGTTCGTCGAGGTCCTTGCCTAAGGCAAAATCCCCGATCACCGTAACAAAAAGAATCAGACCGAACTGTCCCCACATGCAGTTGCCACCGGCTGCCAGCAGCACGATGCCAGCGAGCAGGATCAGCGTTGTGGGGGAGTAGCGCAGATATTTCAGCATGACCGTTTCTCCGATTCCGTGGCGTAGTTGATCCCACTGGGATGACGCGACGCTCGACCCTGCCTTGTCGGCAATATACGCCAATAGGTTCGAGCGGCGCCTGAGTGCGCCAGCACCTTAGCTGGCCGTCCACTTCATGCGCCCATGCTAGGGCTCTCGAGATCCGGCGGCTATTGCACGCGAGGACAGAAAATCCATAATGGGGGACACTGCATTCAGCAGAAATGCGAGGAGAACCGCAATGCACGAATGGGACTACGAACG
>JBOICL010000177.1:0-6635 GCA_050740055.1 Stenotrophobium sp. | reverse complement strand
GCTTCCTGCTTCAGGCCGGATTCGATGTCGGCCAGCGTTTTGGCCCCGTAAATACCGGGTTCGCGGGTGCCCAGCAGGTTCAGATTGGGGCCGTTCAGCAGCAGAATTTGGCTCAAGGCTTGCGCTTGGATTCAGGTTTGGCCTGATTCTGCATGAAGCGGCGGCGAAAAAACAAGATGCGAACAGTTGACAGCAAGATGCTGGACGATCGCATCAAATTATTAGCCAAGCGGTTATTTCGGCAGATTCGCCTCGATGTCTCGCAGCAATTCAACCTCGTGCAGGCCGCCCAGCACGGTCTTGACCACCTTGCCTTGCGCGTCGATGAACACGGAAAACGGCAGGCCGCCCTGCGGGTTGCCGCCGATGGCACGCATCGCCTGATCGGCCTGCGCGTAATCGGCGCTGACCGGGTAGTTGATGCCGAGTTTGGCGACCAATTTTTTCACCGCATCGGCGTCGTCCATCGCCGGGCCGACGACCTGCAGGCCGCGGCTGCCGAACTGCTTCTGCGCCTTGACCAGCAACGGCAGTTCGTCCATGCACGGCGCGCACCAGGTCGCCCAGAAATTCACCAGCACTAGTTTGCCGCGCAGGTCGGACAGCGCCAGCGGTTTGCCGGAAATTTCGGTGAACGTAATGGCGGGCGCTGGCGCGGATTGTGCCGTGTTGTGCGTGCCCGGCAGCCATAGTCGCGCGGTCCAGTAGCCTCCGACCGCGCCGAGCAGGCACAGCAGCGCCACGGTGAGGGTGTTGCGCAGTGAGGGTTTCATCAGGGCTGGGCGGGAATGTCGAGGATTTTCGTTTGCGGCGGATAGCACACGCCGCTTTCGGCGCAGCCCTGGTAGCTTACTTCGAGCTGGCGCGGCGGACTTGCAGATTTGGCGAGCGGCAATTCTACCGAGATGCGTCCGCCACGGTAGATGTGCACGTCGCCGAAGTGCGCGTCGTGGTGCGTCTCGCTGGCCGGAAATTTCGGCATGCCCAGACGTTCACCTTGCGGATCGATGACCTTGAAGTGCATGCGCTCGCGATACAGGTAATAGCCCTTGCTGATGAACCAGCTCACGGTGAGATGGCGGCCACTGCGTTCTACCGGCATGAGCTCGAAGGCCTCGCCTACGTCGAGAATCTGCGGTGCTGCGGGCGTCTGCGTCTTGAGCCAGACATCCGCGCTGGCTGCGAAGGGCAGGGCGCAGAGCAAGACGAGCAACAGTGATTTGAATGAGCGCATGTCAGTGTGTCGAGGCGAGAATCCAGTCCAGATACGGCGCGTGGCCGTGCGCAGGGTTGACCGCGAGGATTTCGGGAAGTTCGTAGGGATGGCGCGCGAGTATCGCAGCCTTCAGCGTCTCGTAACGGTCGGCGGCGGTCTTGATGACGAGCAGGCTTTCATCGTCCTTCTGCACTGCATCCTTCCAGCGATAGATCGAACGCACTTGCGGAATGATGTTGACGCAGGCGGCAAGGCGTTCGCTGACCAGCGATACGGCGAGCGCGTCTACCGTCGCGGGCGGACAGGTCACGAGAACGATGAGGATGCCGGTGCTCATGTGCTGAGGTGTTTCATGCGTGGGGAGTTGTCACTCAAGACTGCACCCGCTCTTGCTGTTGAGCAAACCCTTGTTGTTATTATTTATTTACTTATTACAAATATAATAATTATATAATCACAAATAATTTTCGCAAATCGCGAGAGCGGGTGGTCTGCGGGGAAAGCCTCAGGCTGAGGCAATCGTCCTTGCGCTAGGCTGAGGCGCATGAACTCATCGCTACGGATACGCGCAGCCACCGTGCAGGATGTGCCGCTGATCTTTACGCTGATCCGCGAACTGGCGGACTACGAAAAGCTCACGCATGAAGTGCTCGCGACCGAGGGCGCGCTGAGGCGCACGCTGTTCGGTGCGCATCCCGCCGCCGAAGTCCTGATGGGCGAACTCGGCGGCGAGCCGGCCGGCTTCGCGCTGTTCTTTCCCAGCTACTCCACCTTCCTCGCCAGGCCCGGCATTTATCTCGAAGACCTCTACGTGCGCTTGCCGCTGCGCGGCCGTGGTGTCGGCCGGGCGCTGCTGGCGCGTGTCGCGGCGCTGGTGGAGGAACGTGGCTGCGGCCGTCTGGAATGGAGCGTGCTCGACTGGAACGAACCGGCGCTGAAATTCTATGCCTCGCTGGGCGCGAAACCGATGAGCGAGTGGACCATGTACCGCGTTACCGGCGATGCCCTGCGCGCACTGGCGGCACTGAAGACATGAGCGCGCGGAAGCAGGCACCGGCCGGCAAGCGCTTCGTTTTCGCCAACCCTCTGCCTGTGCGCAATGCTCTGCATGCGGCTATCTCGCAGCACTATCTCGCAGACGAAACCGCGCTGGTCGAACGCCTCATCGCCATCGCTGAACTGCCCGCAGAACGCAGCACGCGAGTGGTGCAGACGGCGGCGGACTGGGTCACGCGCGCGCGCGCGCTCAAGGCCGAACAGTCGCCGCTGGATGCCTTCATGCACCAGTACGATCTGTCGTCGGAGGAAGGCGTGCTGCTGATGTGTCTGGCCGAGGCGCTGCTGCGCATCCCCGACGATGCCACCGCGGAAAAGCTCATCGCCGACAAGCTCGCCGAGGCGGACTGGGAATCGCATCTGGGCCAATCGGATTCGCTGTTCGTCAACGCCTCCACCTGGGGATTGATGTTGACCGGCAAGCTGGTGCGCCTGGCGCCGGACACCACCGGCAATTTCCGCAACGCGGTGAACAGGCTCATCGGCAAATCCACCGAGCCGGTGATCAAGCTCGCGATCCGCCAAGCCATGCGCATGATGGGCGGGCAGTTCGTGACGGGCCGCGACATCGCCGAGGCGCTGAAGAATTCGCGGACGAAGGAGCAGCGGCACTACCTGCATTCCTACGACATGCTCGGCGAGGCGGCGCTCACCGCCGCCGACGCCGAGCGTTATTTCCAGGCCTATCAAATGGCGATAGCCGCCATCGGTGCGCACTCCGCTGCTCACTCGGGCGCAGCGCGCGATGGCAGCGTCTTCCTGCGTCCAGGCATTTCCGTGAAGCTGTCGGCGCTGCATCCGCGCTATGAATTTTCCCAGCGCGGGCGTGTGCTGAAAGAGCTGACGCCGAAGCTGCTGGCACTGGCACAGGCGGCGCGCACGCAGAACATCGACCTCACCGTGGACGCCGAGGAAGCCGATCGACTGGAGCTGTCGCTGGACGTGATCGAAGCGGTATATCGCGATCATTCTTTGAATGGCTGGGAAGGTTTCGGGCTGGCGGTGCAGGCGTTTCAGAAACGCGGGCTGGCGGTGATCGAATACCTGGAAACGCTGGCGCGCGAGGTAGGCCGCAAGCTCTGCGTGCGGCTGGTCAAGGGCGCCTACTGGGATACCGAGATCAAGCGCAGCCAGGAACAGGGGCTGACGGACTACCCGGTGTTCACACGCAAGGCGAATACCGATGTCGCTTATCTCGCCTGCGCGCGGCGCCTGCTCTCTGCGCGCGAGGTGTTTTACCCGATGCTCGCGACGCACAACGCGCACACGGTTGCCGCCGTTAGCGCCTATGCGGATGACGGGCGAGGCTACGAATTCCAGCGCCTGCACGGCATGGGCGAATCGCTCTACAAGGTCGTGCGCGAAGACCTGCCCGTGCCTTGCCGCGTCTACGCGCCGGTCGGTTCGCACGAAGACCTGCTGCCATACCTGGTGCGGCGGCTGCTGGAAAATGGCGCCAACACCTCCTTCGTCAACCGCATCTTCGATGAGCAACTGCCCCCGCAGAAACTGGTCGCCGATCCGGTCGCAGCTATAAAAGCGCTGAAGGAAAAACACAACACCGCGCTGCTACTGCCGGTGAATCTCTACGACTCCGAGCGACGCAATTCCATTGGGCTCAATCTCGCCAGTGAGCCGGAAATGCTGGCGCTGTCCAAAGATTTGCATGCTCTCGATTCAAACCATCATTCACGCACAAAACAATCCGGGCGAGAAGTTACCAATCCCGCCGATCGCAGTGAAGTGCTGGGAACGTGGCAGGCGCTGGACGTAAAGCAAGTGCCGGACGTGATCGCGACCGCCTGCGCGGCGCATCCGGACTGGAACGCGACAGCCGTGGCCGCGCGTGCGGGCATGCTGGAGCGTGCCGCCGACCGGCTCGAAGCGCGGCGCGCGGAATTCCTCTGGCTGCTGATCCGCGAAGCGGGAAAAACCATAGGCGACGCCAATGCCGAAGTGCGCGAGGCGGTGGATTTCCTGCGCTATTACGCGCAGCAGGCGCGCCGGCTGCAAGCCATGCCGGAACTGCTGCCGGGACCGACCGGCGAACATAACGAACTGCAACTGCACGGCAAGGGCGTGTTCGTGTGCATCTCGCCGTGGAATTTTCCGTTGGCGATTTTCACTGGCCAGATCGTGGCGGCGCTGGTCACCGGCAACGCCGTCATCGCCAAGCCTGCGGAGCAGACTCCTCTCATTGCAGTGCGCATGGTGCGGTTGCTGCACGAGGCGGGCATTCCCGCCAATGTCCTGCAATGCGCGTTAGGCGAAGGCGATGTCGGCGCCGAGCTGGTGAGCGACGAGCGCATCGCAGGCGTGGCCTTCACCGGCTCGGTGGAGGTGGCGCAGCGCATCAACCGCGCGCTCGCTGCGCGCAGCGGCCCCATCGCCACGCTAATTGCCGAGACCGGCGGCCAGAACGCGATGATTGCCGATTCCTCCGCGCTGCCGGAGCAGGTGGTGAAGGATGTGATTCACTCCGCGTTCGGCTCCGCAGGTCAGCGCTGCTCGGCGCTGCGCGTGCTGTTCGTGCAGGACGATATTGCAGACAAGGTCACGCGGATGCTTAAGGGCGCGATGCGCGAACTGGTGATCGGCGATCCGGCCCTGCTCGCGACCGATATCGGCCCGGTGATCGACGAGGCGGCGCGCGCGCGGCTGGCACAGCATGCGGAAGAAATGAAACGGGTTGGAAAATTGATCGAACATCTGCCCTTGCCTGCGTCCTGCGCGCATGGCAGCTACTTCGCGCCCTGCGCGGTCGAGATCGAAAGTCTCGCGCAGCTCGACGCAGAATATTTCGGCGCGATGCTGCACGTGATCCGCTATCCAGCGAAGCAACTCGATGAGGTGATCGCTGCGATCAACGCCACACGCTACGGCCTCACGCTGGGTGTGCACACGCGCATCGAGTCCACCTGGCGGCGCGTGCAGGCGCTGGCGCGCGTGGGCAACTGCTACGTCAATCGCGGCATGACCGGCGCGGTGGTCGGCGTGCAGCCTTTCGGTGGCGAGGGTCTGTCCGGCACCGGGCCGAAGGCGGGCGGGCCGCATTACCTGTTGCGCTTCGTCAGCGAGCGCACGCTCACGGTGAACACGGCCGCAGTCGGCGGCAATGCGCGGCTGCTGGCGCAGGGGGATTCGGCTTGATCGGGGTTTTCTAACGCGCAGCCGGACTCGCTGCGGATTTCAGTTCGCAGTCCATGCGCAGCGTGCGAGTGTCGTTGCACCAGGCATTCGCAGTTTTAGCGACGGGAATCACATGCGCCGTTGACGCCATCGCCTCACCGGGATCGGAACTGGAAACCCACAAGCCAAACGCTGCGCCCGCGATGAAGATCGCCGCGATCTGCACCTGCCTGAGGCGCATGCGGCGTTTCAATATGCGTTCGTCGTAGATTTTGAACATTGCGGGGACGCGCTTTGCGCCTCGGCCTGATGCCTGAACCCACGTTACGCGCGCGAATAGCGGCGCAGGTGTTTGCACAGACCGGCGGAGCGTGCGGGCCGATGTGCGTCAGGATCTCTTCTCCGCAGTGGCGCCGCCGCGGCAAGGTTCTATCATGCGCATCTCGCCGCTGCGTCAGCGCGGAGCAGGCGCCACCCGCTCCGGTATATTGAGCACAAGAATTGTTAGTAATAATTGATATATAAAATATTAATATAATAAATAGTAACTGTCTTCCCAGCTAAATCCGCAAGAGCGGGTCAGCCTCCGTACTCGTGGCTGACTCACAAAATCATGGAAATCCCATAAAACCCGTGTTCAAGTTCATCCCCATTCCGTTCCGCACTGAAGCGCGCGCCAACCTCGGCCTCGCTATGCCGATCATCGCCGCGCAGATGGCGGGCGTGGGCATGGGCACGGTGGATACGATCATGGCCGGGCGTCTGGGCGACGAGACGCTGGCGGCAGTCTCGGTGGGCGCCAACCTCAACGTGATCTTCTTCGTATTCTTCATGGGCCTGTTGATGGCCTGCTCGCCCATCGTCGCGCACCGTGCGGGCGCGGGCCGCGCCGATGTGCGCACCGGAGCCTTCGTGCGCGAGGCGCTGCTGCTCGGCGTAATGCTCGCGCTGCTATGGGTGATCGGAGCGCATCTGCTCGCGGGGCCGGTGCTGCGGCACATCGGCCTCGCGCCGGAGACGGCGCAGGTGGCGGTGCGATTCCTGCAAGCCTATAGCTGGAGCGGCTTCGGCTTCTGCGCGTGGTTCGTGCTGCGCTACACCGCCGAGGGCGCCGGCACGACGCGGCCGATTTTCCTTTCCGGCGTCACCGGCCTGTGCAGCAACCTGCTGCTCGACTGGATATTCATGTACGGCAAGTTCGGATTCCCGGAAATGGGCGCGGTTGGCTGCGGCT
>JBOICL010000176.1:0-4962 GCA_050740055.1 Stenotrophobium sp. | reverse complement strand
CTCCCTGACCCTCTCCCCGCAAGCGGGGAGAGGGAATCGTTGTGTCAGGTTTTCTGGTGAATGTATGCGACCGCGGCTGCCAGCCGCGCCAGCGTGCGCTCGCGCCCTAGCAGGAACAGGGTCTGGTCGATCGGCGGCGAGATCGCCATGCCGACCACCGCGACGCGGATCGGCTGCGCAACCTTGCCGAGCGCCAACCCCTTGGCTTCGGCAAAACCATTGACCGTTTCGTGCAACGCGGTCACGGTCCATTCCGACAAAGGTGAAAGCTTCTGTGACAGTTCTGCCAGCAGTGCTGCACCTTCTGCATTGAGATGCTTTGCGGCGTCTTTTTCATTCATCTCAACAAAACTTGGAACGTGCCCTACTGTTGGCGTACCGAACTGAGAGGTATCTCCCAAGCTAGGCACCCTGATTTCATGCACGTAGAAAAACTTCGACTTCTCCGCCATCTCCACCAGCGTGCGGCAACGCTCGCGCTGCTGCTCGATCACAAGTTTCAGTTCCGGGCCGTTCGCCGGATCAACGCCGACGCGGCGCAGGTGCCAGTCGAATTCTGGAGCCACAATCGCCGGATCGATGGTCTTGAGGTACTGGTGATTGACCCAGTAAGCCTTCTCCATGTCGAAGCGCGCCGGCGAGGCGGAGACATGGTCGAAATCGAACTTGGCGAACATTTCCTCGCGCGTGAACAGTTCCTGGTCGCCGTGACTCCAACCAAGACGGATCAGGTAGTTGAGCAGCGCGTCCGGCATGAAGCCCATCGCGCGGTACTCCATCACGCCCAGCGCGCCGTGGCGCTTGGACAGCTTGGCACCGTCGGCGCCGAGAATCATCGAGACATGCGCGTAGGCCGGCGGCGTCACGCCCAGCGCCTTGAGGATATTGATCTGGCGCGGCGTGTTGTTGACGTGGTCGTCGCCGCGGATGACGTGGGTGATGCCCATGTCCATGTCGTCCACCACCACGCAGAAATTGTAGGTGGGCACGCCATCGGCGCGGGCGATGATGAGATCGTCGAGTTCCTTGTTGTCGAACACGATGTCGCCCTTGATCAGGTCCTTGATCACGACCTGGCCATCGACCGGATTCTTGAAGCGCACCACCGGCTTGACGCCGGCCGGCGGCGCCGGCAGGGTCTTCCCCGGCTCCGGACGCCAGCGGCCGTCGTAGCGTGGCTTTTCCTTGCGCGCCTGTTGTGCGGCACGCATCTGGTCAAGCTCTTCCTTGCTGGCATAGCAGTGATACGCGGTGCCGGCAGCTAACATCTGTTGTATCACTTCGGCATAGCGGCCAAACCGCTGCGTCTGGTAGATCGGCGCGAAGTCCGACTTCAGCCCCAGCCATTCCATGCCCTCGAATATCGCGTCCACCGCCTCTTGCGTCGAGCGCTCGCGGTCGGTGTCCTCGATGCGCAGCAGGAATTTGCCACCGTGCCGCTTGGCGTAGACGTAGGAGAACAGCGCGGTGCGCGCGCCTCCGATGTGCAGAAAACCGGTCGGGCTGGGCGCGAAGCGGGTGGTGAAGGTCATGGCTGGAACGGCAAAATTGAGGCGCGAAGTTTAGCAGGTCGCTTCCGCGCACCGAACCGGCGAGGCTAATCCCGGCCACCCCAGCGCCAGCGCGGCGGTTCGCCTTTTGCGAAACAGATCAGCAGTAAAACAACCGTCATAAATACGACGAACGGCAGCGCGAGAACAACATCCTTATGCGCCGCGAGCCACCCGCTTACCGGCACCACTACCGCCAGCCACGTTAACAGCACAACCCATCCTTCCCAGGTGGCCGGCAATCCCCAGCCCCAGCCGTAACGCTTGACGGAAAACCAGTAACGGCGGCCCGTGTTCTTCATGGAATCCCTAGCGGCGCGGGCAATCAGCCTTGTTCAGCGGCGAGCTTGGCGTCTTTTTCCCTGGCCCGCACGACCGCCGGGCGCGCATTGATCCGGCCGATGTACGCCAGGATCACCGGCAGTTCGGGCACGAGCTTGAACGTCGTCATCCAGGTCAGCGCCGTGCCCCAGAGGATGTCGAGCGCGGTAAATCTGCTGCCCAGCATGTAATCGCCTTTGGCGAGCTGATCGGTCACGGTTTTCAGCATCGTGTCGAAGTCGCCGTAGGGCGACATCGCCAATGGGGCCGGTGCACGCTTTTGCGAAAGGTCCACGACGGCCGGCTCGAAGCAGGAGCCGTAAAACGCCATCCAGCGCAGATAGGGCCCGCGCTGCGGATCACCGATCGCGGGCGCCAGGTTGACCTCTGGATAGAGGTCGGCGAGATACAAAAAGATCGCCACCTGCTCCGTCACCAGGGCATCGCCATGCTTCACGGCAGGCACCTTGCCCATTGGGTTGATCGCCAGGTATTCGGGGCGGCGCTGCTCGCCGGCCTTCATGTTCAGCACGTGCAGACGATAGTCGGCGCCGAGTTCTTCGAGCAGGATCCGCGTTCCGCCGGAGCGGGTATTGGGAGAATGAAAAAGCGTGACTTGGCGGTTCGAGGTCATGGCGGTTTTCTCTTGCGGGCGGTGAGAGCGGAACGCTGGAGACGGATTCAATACGGATTCGATGCCGTTACGCAAGCGCGGACGGCTTGAAAGCGCGGAATTGGCCTCAACTTGTGGGATAATTCGCCCGCATTTTTTCGGCTCAAACCTTATGTCCACCGACGTTCAATTCTCCCAGCGCCTCACCATCGAACAGGTCGAAGAAGGCCATGACCTCGCCCCCAAGTTCGACCGCGATGGCCTCATCGTCTGCGTCACCACCGCCGCCGGCAGTGGCGAAGTGCTGATGGTCGGCTACATGAACGAGGAGGCCCTGAAAAAAACCATCGTCACCGGCGAAGCGCATTACTGGAGCCGTTCGCGCAAAGTGCTGTGGCACAAGGGCGCGACCAGCGGCCTGGTGCAGAAAGTGACGGAACTGCGCATTGACGACGACCAAGACGCCGTCTGGCTGCGCGTGGAAATCCCCGGTGACGCCAGTTGCCACGTCGGCTACCGCTCCTGCTTCTACCGCTCCGTGCCCACCGGCGAAGGCGCGCACGCGCTCAAGTTCGAGGAGCAGGAAAAGATGTTCGACCCGAAGAAAGTTTACGGCGACGCGCCGAATCCGACGCAACTGTAAAACGCGTACCAGCAATCACGGCGTCTGCATGGCCAAAGAACGGGAATTTTGGATTCATGGACCAGATTCTCTAAGCCGCTTCACTGATGGTATGGCCGCCGCTCAACACCGCTTGGAGTCTGGCTATGAGGCACGAAGCGCTCTTGAGTGCATCGTCCTGTCGGCAGCGATTATGGACGGCCTTCTTCGCATCGGTCTGATAATGCAGGATCAGCTTGATCGCCATACCAATGAAGTTGATGAGCGATTCCTGCATCAGGAAGATTCTGATAAAAAATTACTGAACGCTGGGTTATTGACCAAGCAGAACAGCGAGGGGTGATTCCAAAAGAGTTTACCGCTCGGCTCCGCTTGCTCTATGAGGGACGCAATAAGTGCATTCACCGTTACATCATCAGTGATGTCAATTACAGCTACGCAACGGAACTGGTTTTTGACTACGCCGATGCAATTAAAGTGGCGTGTCTCTCGATAAAGAACCTAGAAGAAAAACAGTATGAGATGCGCATCGGCATAGTCGCTGCGCAAGCGGATACAAACGAGCCAGGCTACAAATCGGGGATAAAGAAATGGCTTGCTGAGATGGTCCTTGCAAAAGAATTGCCAAGGAAAAGTGGTCGCTAACCAACGATTTTAGCCGCCGTGCTATGTCTCACTTCGGGCTCTTATGAAGAAGCATGAGGTAGTTTTCTAGCCTTTGGGAAGAGCGCGAGTGGCGGTTCCGGGACAGCGGTCTGTCGGATTTTCAGCTTGAAGTAATCCTGATCGAGCAGACCTCTGGCGCGTTTACGGATCATGCCAATGGCGACGTTGCCGGCCTCGATGCGCGCGGTGGTGAGCTTGAAGCGTGCGTAGGCACAGATGCCGTCGGCGTGGTTCTCCAGCGTGGCGGCGTAGCGATGCAACGGCGTGATGGAGGCGGCGCGGGCCAGTTCGCACCACTGGCTCAAGGCTTCCCGCATGGCGGCTTCATCGGGGGCGCTCCATAGTGCTTGCAGCTGCTCTTTGAGCGTGTAGACCGTGGACAGCGTCTGGTTGGCCTGCATCAGCTCGTCGAGCCGCCGGGCCCCGGATTCATCCAGACGCTGCTTGTTGCCCAGCAGCAGATACAGACTGCCCTTGATGACTTCCTTGCCCTCGGCGTCGGCTTTTCTGAATTCTGTTTTGCGGACTTTGCGGATCACGTCGCTGTAGAGCTTCATGACGTGGAAGCGGTCGAAGACGATGGTGGCTTTGGGCAGCTGCGCTTTCACCGCCGCCTGATACGCCGGCCCCATGTCCATCGCCACCGCCTGGATGCCGTCGGCCGTTTCCTGCGACAGCTCGGCGAGAAACACGCCCAGGCTGTCTGCGCTCTTGCCGTCTCCCACCCACAGCAGCGTGCCGCGATCGAGGTCGTAGACCACGGTGACGTAGTCGTGCCCTTTGGCACGCGCGACTTCGTCCACGCCCAGAACACGCACCCCGGTGATGTCCCGCGGATTGAGCGCTGGCAGCGATGCACGCAGGTGCGTGCGATCCATGTCCTTGACCGTGGCCCAGGCCAGACCGGTCCAGCGGGAGACCGCCGAGATCGGCAGATGCCGGCACAGAGCGCTGACCAACGCTGCGAGCCGGCGGGTGTAGCGCGCACCGGATTCCGCAAACGCGAGTTGCTCGACGCGGCGCTCGCGCGCACCGACGGCAATCTCCAGGTACTCAATGTCCAGCGCCACGCGGTGACCGCACAACGGGACATCCCAGACCCGCCGCCGCAGCCAGCGATTGGCACGTCCAACCTGGCCCGTCCGCGCATCCACCGGCCGCATCCGGGCGTCACGTCGGCAATGCACCGC